>NZ_JAPHPY010000016.1:0-98278 GCF_026241575.1 Vibrio sp. Sgm 5 | reverse complement strand
CTGAAACTCAGTATATTGCTTAATAACTGAACAACTTTGGGCTGCCATGTCTTCCAACCGAATTAAGCAACAAAGCCTCAGTTGTTAAGAATATTCCTACAATCCTTTAATTCTGGAGGGAAAGCAAATGAAGAAAGCTCTAATTTGCGTAGCGCTAACTTTGCCTGCATTTCACGTGTTCTCTGCGCCAACAGACATCAATTCGCTTGAACGTATCGACTACGGAAACTATCAGTTTTATCAACCATACATTGAAACGGTACACACGGTAGATTTGATTGCACCGCCACCAACAGAAGGCAGCAAACAAGATATCGAAGATAAGCGTGTGAGTGCTATCGACTTTTCAGTTGATGACCCAGCGAGAATGGCTCAAGCGACACAAGACGCGCGTATTACTCCAGAATACTTTGCCAAGATTTATGGTGATGTATTGGGCGTGAAGATTACTAAGGAAGACACCCCAGCGATGTATACCGTTTTAGGGCGCAGCATTGCTTCTTTTGGTCTTGCGACATCAGACTCTAAAAAGCACTACAACAAAGCGCGTCCATTTGCGGTAAACGGCTTACCTTCTTGTACACCTTATGCCGAAGACTACCTATCTAAAGATGGATCATACCCTTCTGGTCATACAGCATCAGGCTACGGGGTTTCACTCGTTGCGGCAGCAATTGCGCCGAACAATGCAAAAGCACTGACAGAGCGAGGTGCGGACTATGGTTACAGCCGAGTCGTTTGTAACGCACACTGGATGAGTGATGTAGAAGCAGGGCAAAAAGTGGCGCACATCGTGTTTGATAAGCTAAAGGCAGATAAACAATTTGCTGAGGACTTACAAGCTGCGCAGCAAGAGTACGTTGCGCTAACCCAATAACGATAAATTGACACAGCTACAGGCGGCCACAGTGCCGCCTTTTTCATTTTTAGCTCTTGCTATATATAGACTTCAAAAAACGGCTGAAATCATTTCTTGACCTTAAGTTAGCTTGAGGTTTTATCTTCATAACCTCAAACAACAACCCACCCAAATTGGTAAGAAACCAATCGGAAAAGGAACTTCTATGAATCTAAATCAAGTGCTGTTAACCGTTAAAGACATCAAGTCATCTATCAAGTTTTATCAAAAGCTGGGGTTCAACTTGATTGTTGAAACAGAAAACTATGCGCGCTTTGAGTGCCTTGAAGGAGATGCCACTTTTTCACTTTGTCTCGGTGATCCAGAATCAAAAAGCAACAGCGTGGTCTATTTTGAACACGAAGATCTTGATGCGTTAGTCGAAAGTTTAAAGAGGAAAGGCATCGAGTTTGTTCAAGAACCTACAGACAAAGACTATCTGTGGAGGGAAGCAATGCTTAACGACCCATCAGGTAATGAGCTAAAGCTGTATTGGGCTGGAGAGAACCGAAAGAATCCGCCTTGGCGAGTTGCTAACAATTAAGCTCTCTAAGCAAAGTAGCAGAGGTGAGCGATTAGAGCGTGCTCACCTTAAAAAGTGCTTATGTTACTGATTGGTTGTTACCAATTCACATGTATGCTCGACAACTACTTATCTACATCACCGATAACGCCTTCATGAGACAGGTCGCCAGATAACTCTGCTTGGATCTCTGCAAGGCTTTCTTCTTCAGCCGCGACGACTTTTCCTGTTAGAGCATCAACCTCAACTTCATAAGCTTTGTCACCTTTCTTAACGAAGACATCCCATTGCGTATCTGGTTCATCATGGCGAATGCCAAGCACTTCAACATCTAAAGCGCCGAGTGCGGATTTAATGGCTTCTTCTTGGCTAATGATTTTCGCGTCCGACGCGGCGTAACTTGGAAGGCTCAATACACCAAATGCGGTCAAGGCCGAACATAAGATTAACTTTTTCATTGGTTTCTCCTTAAGCTCTCATCTCACCAGAGAGAATTCTTTCGTTGGCGTCTCCATAGTGTAGGTGGTGACGTAAAAGAAATGTGAATATGCTTTTTGAGCGGTATTAATCCTAAAACACGCGCTTTTGTTACGTCGGGGGCTTGGTGTAAAAAGGGGCGGTCGATTCTGGAAACGTGGGGCGCTAGGGCTATACAAGTTTTTCACATTTCTATTGGTAGTTTGGCGAGAGTTAAAACCATGATGGATTGAAGTCGCCGTATGAACAGAAATTTGATGCTCAACTTTGGCATTGTATTCGTTGCTTTACTTATCCCTTACTCGGTGCTGCAAATAGGCACGCCGACACTAGAGTGGCCAATGTTTTGGCAGGTGCGCACTTATTTGGTCAACTACAGCGGTATCGTATCAATGATCTTGATGTCGTTGTGCGTGATTCTATCTGTGAAGCATTGGTCGTTGGAACGCTGGTTAGGCGGATTAGATAAGCAATATCGTTTGCACAAATACTTAGGGATCTCGGCAGTATTTTCAGCTCTGTTCCACTGGGGAGCATTTCTAAGCGATGATTTCGCGATGGATTTTGGTTACGTCGAGCCAAAGAACGAAACCTTTCCGTTTTGGAAGCTGATTGATGCCTTGGGTGATCAGGCGCAGTTGATTGGTGAATATGGCTTCTATCTGTCGGCTGCTTTTGTTTTGATTGCGTGGGTTAAGAAGTTCAAACACAACGTCTTTCAGCTCACTCATAAAGTCTTTCCATATCTTTACCTGCTTTTAATGCTGCACATGGTGATGTTCTTTGATGCAAGCCTATGGTTAACCGTTACCGGAGCTATCCTTCTGTTGGTCAGCGGTTTAGCAACGGTAGGATGCTTGATTACTATCTTAGGTTTGAATGGTAAGAAGAAACGATATCCCGCCAAGGTTAGTAGTATCAAATCAATCAACGGCGGAATTGAAGTGGTGCTTAAAGTACTTGAGCCTCAGTTTAAGTATCAGCCGGGTCAGTTTGCATTCATCGGATTTGACGATGAAGAACGACCGCATCCATTTAGTTTGGCGTCAGCTCATAACGAAAACGGCCAAGTACGATTACTAATCAAAGCTAATGGTGATTACACGTGTTCATTAATGGATACGCTTGAAGTCGGACAATCGGCTCAGATAGAAGGCCCATACGGATGTTTCAATTTCCAAGATGATACAGAACAACAAATTTGGTTTGCAGCAGGTATCGGCATCGCTCCATTTTTAACCGCTATTGAAGCGATAGGTAGAGCAAAGTCCGTAACGCTTTTCTACAGCTATCGAGAAGAAGACAAGGTGCTTCTGGATGAACTACAACGCAGAGCAAAGGAAGCGGGCATAAAGCTATACACGAGAGACACAAGTGAAAAAGGGCGTTTCACCAACACGGAGGTCATTGAGCACATACTAAGCCTGGAGCGCAGCAGTGTGTGGTTTTGTGGGCCTTCCGAATTGGGTAAGACGCTTGAGAAAGCATTTATTAATGTCGGTCTACCAGCCAAGTCATTCCATCGAGAGTTGTTTGAGTTTAGATAGAAACAACTGAAATCCGCGCTAATAACCAATAAGGCGAACCAAATGGCTCGCCTTATTTTGTTTTTGCTGCAAGGGCTTAGAAGATCGCCTGTTTTTTATCTTTGATATAGAAATAGACGCTGATAGCGATGAACAAGAACGTGAAGTAGTAGAAGAACGAAGACAGCGATGCGATAAAGTCGATGTGTTGTTCTATCTGTGCTTCGGTGTAGTTTTGCGAGAGCAGTTTGTAGTAATAGGCATAGAGCATACCGATTAAGCCGTAGCCCAAGTTGAACATCAAACCTTTGAAGCTTAATACTGTCGCTCGGTTGTGAGATTCTGTTTTCTTGTTCAAGTGATAGCTGATGAAAATGTTCATCGTCATGATAATAAAGATCAGAATCAGCGCAGGAATCACCCCGTATATTGACCAGCCTAAGCTTATCCAATAGTAGGTCGCCATCGTTGCGATGCCCATGACTAAAATGAACGTCTTTGGTGCCATACTCTCTGCTAAACGACGGCTTTGGCCAGCTAAGATAATCTGCAAGAGGCTAATGCCAGCGCCGATCAAACCAAAGTAGATGATTGGAATATCAATCGCACGGTAGTACTGACTGTTCATGGTCAAAAACATTCGTGAAGTGTGCTCGAACAAACTGTAGTAGAGCAGAATGAACAGCACATAAGGCGTAGACAATACCCATTTGGCGGTGTTGAGTGTGAGCTTCATGCTGGCCATGGTTGAAGCCAACTTGCTTTCGCTGCTTGGTATTACCTTTTTTTCTTCTCTCATGCTGAATGCGGCGTAGATGGCGATCAACGCAACAAACAAAGTCGCGTAAACAGGGATGCGCATGATGTCTTGTGTGGTTTCTGGCTTGTCGAATCCAAGGAACTGATACAAGTTGGCCATAAAGTTCACGTCGTACATGGCAGCACCCACAAGTGTGACCACAATACCCACGCTAGACGCAATACGAAGTTGAATCTGCAACACTCTCGGCCACAGTTCTTCCTTCCCTTGTTCTTTCAATGTGTCGTAAGCCAGCGCTTCATCCGCGCCACTTGCTAACGCCATCGCTAAGCCACTCAGAACTCGGTTAATCAAAAACACAACGAAAACAAAAGTGGGATTCCCCGTAGGGACAAAGGCGATCATTGCGATTTCGATGAACATGACGATAGATGACAGCACCACCAGTCGTTTTCGCCCCAAGGTATCAGCAAAAGCGCCGGAAGGGACTTCCGCAAGTACAATCGTCGCAGCCCAAACAACATTGAGCATGGCGAATTGAGACAGCGTTAATCCGTAATCCAAATAGAGCAGGGTGAATACGGGGTAATAGAAGCGCGCAAAGTAACTGCTTCGGAACATGAGGAAGCAGCGAACGTTACGGATTTTGAGGATTTCTTTCAGCGTCATGAAACATTCAGCAATATGAATAACATAACGTTATGTATAAACCTTTTTTAGATTGATGGGAAAGGTTTGTGCGTTGAAATCGCGAGATTTTCTGAATAGTCGCTATTCCTTAGTTAACGACTTAACGCGTCACCCAGTGGACGAAAGTACGCTTGAAGCGCTTCATATATCGCGTTTCTGTGTGCGATATCTGGGTAGAGAGGAAGGGTGTCCGCCTTTGTAGTGCCAGAAACGAGGTATGCGTTTTCTATACCAGAACAAGACTCCACAACGGCTTCAAATGCTCGTGCCATCATCTCGGTGGGTTGCGAAAAGTAGCTTGAACCCATCGCTTGGTCTGCTCTTACACTTCGGGATACATAGTCGTGTCTATCTTGTCCGTCTGGCGTGAGCAATGTGGCGTCAAAAATCTTCAGTAATCGCTCGTTGAGTGGATGCGGAAAATGATCGGCATTTTTTAGCCAGCAATCACTCGCAAATAAGATTTGGCGTTGAGGCCCCGAACGATCTCCAATGTCGAAAGCTTTCTCGGCAATGTAATGATCGAACGCATGCCAAAACTCATGAGCAAGCGCACCTGCACCGGCATTCTTTGCTAAGGCTAATTCACGTTGATTTGGTGCGTAATGTGCTTGAATCCCTTTGCGGCCACCAGTACCAAAAGCAAGGCTCAAATTACCACGAAGTCCAATCGCCGAAGGCGGTAGCGCAAGGATGTACGCTAAGTCTGCGAGAGAATCGAATATTAAGTTTGCCGCGAGATCTTTTTCTTCTTTGTTCACCCACTTACCAATACGAATTCCGCCGATGCCAAATGTTTCTTTGATGTCGACAAACGACACCTGGTCGCCATGGCGATAATCAGGGCCTTTACGCGTTTTGTATTTAAAACTGGTTAACTGCAAGACATGCCTCGAAGTGGTGCTGAAGGAGTGGAAACTTATACTCAAAACATAAGACGTCAGATTATACCGCAATAGAAGGCAGAGTCGGAGATTTCGTCATATC
This sequence comes from Vibrio sp. Sgm 5, assembly GCF_026241575.1. Lineage (NCBI taxonomy): Bacteria > Pseudomonadati > Pseudomonadota > Gammaproteobacteria > Vibrionales > Vibrionaceae > Vibrio > Vibrio sp. Sgm 5. The sequence continues at coordinate 92,417 of NZ_JAPHPY010000016.1, read as the reverse complement.
TCGTTTTACGTAGGCTCGCGAACTTGTCCAATCCATCTACACTAAAACTAACACTCGTTTTATTCGCTTTGATTTTCAATAGCTTTGATGTGATTCCGCCAAATGGATTCGAGTCATCGAAATACGGATATTTTATGTGGCAAACATTTCTGGTTTTTAAGCATGATTGGGAGATTTCGCCGTGGACCCGTTAACGCAAGGGTTGGTTGGGGCGTCATTGTCTCTATCAGTGAGCAAAAAACAACACTTGGTGGCGGCAGGTGTCCTTGGAATGCTTGCTGGTATGGCACCAGATTTGGACATATTGATTCGCTCTTCCAATGATCCGCTGCTGTTTTTGCAATATCACCGACAGTTCACCCATTCATTGCTGTTTATTCCTATTGGCAGCTTGCTCTGCGCTTTGGTTTTCTATCCGCTTTTTGCTAAAAGGCTTGGTTTATCGTTTACGCAAAGCTGGTGGTATTGTGCGCTCGGCTATGCCACACACGGTTTATTGGATGCTTGCACCAGTTACGGAACTCAGCTTTTGTGGCCGTTTACCAACGAACGGTATGCGTGGAATACCGTTTCTGTTATTGATCCTGCCTTCACGCTTCCTGTTTTAATAGGCGTCGTGTTTGTTTTGCTGAAACGTAACCCTTGGTATGCACGAATCGCGATAGTTTGGGCGTTTGCTTATCTTACGTTCGGCATGATTCAAAGAGACAGGGCAGAACAAGCAGGATGGGAGCTTGCACAAGCAAGGCAACATGCTCCAGTGCGCTTAGAGGCCAAACCTACGTTCGCGAATAGTTTGGTTTGGAAAGTCATCTACGAAGCCGAGGGCCGTTATTACGTGGATGCCATAAGAGTAGGGGCTGCGACAAAAATCTATACTGGAGAATCGGTTGCCAAACTGGACATCGGGAAAGACTTCCCTTGGTTAAGCTCAACATCGCAGCAGGCCTTAGATATTGAGCGATTTCGTTGGTTCTCTAATGGCTTTGTCGCGCGTGACCCAGACGATGGAAGGCGCATTATAGACGTGCGTTACTCAATGGTTCCAAACCAAATAAAAGCCTTGTGGGGCATTGAGCTTTCACCATCTGCTGATGAAAACACCCATGTGGCCTACACGACACATCGAGATACTTCGCAAGAATCAAGACAAGCATTTATCGATATGCTGAAAGGCAATGACTGAGGGTGACTCTGCGTCATTAAGCGCACTGAAAGTCTTTAATCAATGTTGGCTTTTTAGAGAAGAAAAGTTTGCTAAACAAGGATTTGTATTCCCAGCCAAGAGACAGCAGTCTTTTGGCTAGGTTCTTGTTTTCAATGATGGCAACTTCAACACCTTGATAGTGATACGGGTTGTTTCTTACGTAGTTGATAAACGCGGTTAAAACCCCTTGGCCACGTACCGAAGGATCAAAGTTGATCGACACAATGGAAAAGCGCTGACTCCCCACAGGACAACGGACAAAGCAGTAACCCAACGGGTGAGTAATGGTTTCTGAAAACTCAGGGAAAGGACGAGATTCAAAGTCCTTAGATAACTCATCGTATTGGTTACAGAGGTAATGAAAGAGTTGTTTCGCGTCGTTGTTCATAATGGTGTTGCTTTGTATTACTGGGTTTCACGGTAATTGTAACCACAGACCGCACCACAAAATGCGGTGAACTTTTTCCAAATTGATTTCCTCTTTTCGAAAGTAATGTAATTTCAAATGAAGATTCATGATTTCTATATGGAATAGAGCAAACCGAATTTGCTACTCTGAAATTGAAAGAGTTAGAAAGCAAAATAGTAAGAAGAGACAGTAATAGATAGAAGCAAAGGCCACGGCTTGATGGAACTAAATATGACGAAAGGTACGGCACCCATCCTTTATTCTTTGCACAATTGCCCCTACGCGATTCGTGCAAGATTTGCGTTGCTCAAAGCCCAGCAATACGTGTTTATTCGTTCTATCAAGCTCGATAACAAGCCATCAGAAATGCTAGAGGTATCACCGAAAGGCAGTGTGCCTGTACTAGTAATTCCCAACCGTTCTCAAATAGAGACTCCACAGCAAAAACAGATACTTGAAGAAAGCTTAGACATTATGGTTTGGGCGCTTTCTGAGTGTGACCCGAATGATCTTTTGGAAAGCGAACATCCAGAAGCATTGTCCAAGATGCTCGAAGTGATTGGAGAGTTTGAATCGCACTTTGTACCCGCGATGAACGCTTTTGGATGTGCGAAGCGTTACCATGAAGATAATGCAGATGAACTGCGTAAAAAGTGTGAAAGGGAACTCATCACGCTTGAGTCTCTTTTAACGCAGCACTCCTTTTTGTTCTCAGAGCGAGAAAGCTTGGTCGATATTGCTATTCTGCCTTTCATCCGTAAGTACGCCCGCATCGATAAACAGTGGTTTAGACAAAGCCCTTACCCAAAGTTAAAAGCGTGGCTGAATGGTTATATTCAAAGTCCTCAGTTCTCCAAAGTGATGAAAAACTATGACTTGTGGTTAGACGCTCGTGAGGATCAATACTTTGGCAATTAAGCGCTGCTCTTAAGGCTATTTGGGCGGAATCATCTAGTGCATCTTCACTTTTGCAATATTAGCTTACTGCCTCATCCATTGACGATCACATCTACGACGCGCATTCTTTTACGTTCACTCAGGGTCAAGGCTCTTATTTTGCAAACAACTCGATAGCTGCGTTTAGTGCGCAGTGCTTGAACTTAAAAGGTAGCGCGTATGAACAAGATTGTTATGTTGGTGATGGGGCTGCTTTTTACCAGTCGTTTGTTTGCAAGTATTGTCCCTCACGCAAGCCAACTTGAACACGATGCGCCCATTCTTCTTCGTTCTGTGTTGCTAGTCGGTGTCGCAGGCTTCCTGATCTGGAAAGTGGTTCAGTACTTTCAAAAAAGCAAATCCTCAGAGTAACGCGCTGCTACTAGGTTTTATCTGCACATCCAAACAAATAAAAAGTGGTAATTGAAATCACAGCCCTTAGAATGCGCAAACTAAAAGTTAATAACTGATGTAGAGTGATTTTATGCTTCGTGATTACACATTCGATTGTCTTGTGACTATGCCGCGCCATGAACTGGAAGAGTTTAGTGCTCGCATGATCAGTAAAATGGTGCCAGAAGATGTGATGAACGAGCTGTTTACCTTCGACCAAGAAGAAGTAGACAGTGAAGACCGCATGTTGTCAGCGCGCCTAGATGCGATGTTACGCATGACCGCAATCGCACTAAGTGAAATTCAGCAAGCGTTTGATGATTCTGACAACGCGAAGCAAAACAGCGAGCGTATGACGCGTCTTGTGCTTTGGCACTTCTACGCAATTTCATTCCGTCTAGAAGAAGCCATCACACTTGAAACGCACTGTGAGCAAGTGGAAAAGCTGCTACAAAACACACCGACAGACGTATTCGCATGGGTGAAGACGTTAACAGAGCTTCTACACACGTACGCGGAAATCAACGCGAAGGAAAACCCAGAAGACTAAGTCTAACTCGGGATCAAAAGTACAGCATGAAAGGCGAGCCAACTGGTTCGCCTTTTTCGTTTTTATCCGAGATGGTTGTTACGTGTTTTAAGCTCAAAGTGACAGCAATAGAACACCCAAGTTGTGAGTTGACGCATTGCCATAACGTTTTACTTGGTTAATCTCGCATCCCACCCAAATAACCACATATACTAGGGGGTAGTATTATATGCTGGAGGGGAGTATAGTTTTTAAAAACATAACTCACTGGGAAGTGTCACTGTATGAAAGACGTAAAGGGTGTTTTTCGTAACCTAGAAAAAATGCTGCAAAATGCGAATTGGTTTGAAGATGGTTGGGAAATTTATAATCGAGGAGAGTACCTGCAGCTGTATAAGCAAAACTGGTTCAACGAAAACCAAGGTGGTGTGCATTTCGAAACGTATATCGAAGGGCCTCAAGTGAAGCAAAAAGCCTTTCCGATTTGTATGCATGCGGAAGAAGACTGCTCATCTCAAGCTGAATTTGTACGTCAATTCAAAGAGCTAGAAGGGAGCCGTATTGCTGGTTGGAAAGGGTATAAAACACTGGATAACAGCTATGGCATTTGCCAGCGAACCCTGCCGCTCAACTTTAAAAACCTAGAACAACGTTTGTTCGAAGAGTTCAACCGACTGCGTGCGCTAGAAGCAAGCATCGACAAAGTACTGGATAGGTTATAAATGAAAAAGCAGAAAAGCCCTTGTATTGATGTATGTGATTTCTCCCATAGCAAAGGGTGGTGCGCTGGGTGCGGAAGAACGCGAGAAGAATGTCAGACTTGGAAGTCGATGAAGCCTTACGCCATCAATGCGCTCAAAAAAGATCTGCAGAAGAGAATGTCTCAAATGAAAGCTCAGTAAAACCGGGCTTTATTTAATGTATGAGTCGATAACTTTAATCACCACGTCCATATCTGCTTCTCGTTGTTCTTTGTTTTCTTCTAGAACAAGGTGCTCATGTAAATGGCCTTTGATGACTTCTTTCATCAAACCGTTTACCGCGCCTCGAATCGCGGCGATCTGCTGCAACACGTCCTGGCACTCTTGCTCTTCATCCAACATCTTCTTAAGACCATTAACCTGACCTTGTATCTTGCTGACTCGGGCCGTTAGCTTTTTCTTATCTTTGGCTGTATGTGACATAGCATCTGTACTCAATGTAATTGGCAGAAGAGAGAAGTTAGTCGGTAATGTAGCACCGAATTTATACTGGGGGGTAGTGTTTATACTAACGGGGAGTATATTTGCGATGAATTGTTTAAAAATAAAACCCGCTAAATTCAGCGGGCTTTATGGAAGGTTACTCTAGGTGCTTAAACTGCAACGCAACAAGGCGCTGATAGAGTTCACAGCTTTGCATTAGCGACTGGTGGTTGCCAAGGTCAATCAACTCGCCGCCGTCTAACACCGCAATTTTATCGGCGTGTTGGATGGTTGAAAGACGGTGAGCAATGATCAGTGTGGTACGGTCTTTCATCAATGCTTCAAGTGCTTGTTGAACATGATGTTCACTTTCACTGTCCAGCGCGCTGGTGGCCTCATCAAGCAAAAGGATTTTTGGATCTTTCAGAATTGCACGAGCAATCGCGATACGCTGTTTTTGACCGCCAGACAATCTCACGCCACGTTCACCCAAAAAGCTATGGTAACCGTCCGGTAGCTTCTCAATAAACTCATGCGCGTGTGCTTTCTTCGCCGCCTCAATCACTTGCTCGTCAGTAGCGTCTGGATTGCCGTAACGAATGTTGTGGAATACATCGTGACTAAACAAAGCGGGTTGCTGTGGAACCAATGCCATTTGACGGCGAAGATCATTCGGTTCGAACTGTCGAATGTCTTCTCCACCAAACAATACTTGGCCTTGTTGCGGGTCGTAGAAGCGTTGCAGCAATTCGAATAAGGTCGTTTTACCAGCGCCAGAAGGGCCAACTAAAGCCAACACCTTACCTTTCTCGGCGGTCAGGTTTAACCCTTTGACAGCGGGTTGGTCGGGGCGAGAAGGGTAGTTGAAGTTCACTGAATCAAACGTCACTTCCGCTGGCATGTCATCGGTAATAGGAAGGTGATTGCTTGGTGCGCTGATGTCGCTTTCCACTTGAAGGAGCTCAACCAGCCTTTCTGTTGCACCAGCGGCTCTTTGCAGTTCCCCCATGACTTCGGAAATCGTTGCCATGGAAGACGCAACCATGATGGCGTAGAACACAAATGCCGCTAGATCGCCGGCTGACATCTTGCCGTGAATCACATCGCTGCCGCCAACCCAAAGCATGCCAGCAATGGCGCTAAATACAATTACGATAACGCCAGAAATCAGAATCGCGCGCTGTTTTACTCGCTGTCTACCCACCTCGTAAGCTTTTTCTACTTCGACTGCAAACGCCGCACGTTCATGTTGCTCTGAGCTAAAGCTTTGAACCGTTTTGATGTGCTCAATCGCTTCGCCTGCGTAGCTGCCGACATCGGCCATGGTGTCTTGGCTTTGGCGTGATAGGGCACGTACTCGTCTTCCATAAACCAAAATCGGAACCAATACGAATGGAACAGAAGCCAGCACAATCAAAGTGAGTTTAAAGTTTGTTGCGAACAACATGATGATCGCACCAATACACATAAGCGCGCTGCGCATCGCCATAGAAAACGACGAACCAATAATGCTTTGCAGCAACGTCGTATCTGTGGTGAGACGAGACATAATATCGCCGCTACTATTGGTCTCAAAATAACTAGGATGCAGCGTAATCACATGGTTAAACACCGCAAGACGAATGTCCGCGCTGACGCGTTCGCCCACAGAAGAAACCAGATAGAAACGGAAGAAAGTCCCCACTGCGATGCACAGTGTCACACCGACGATAAATTGAATCGCATTGGTGAGTTCTTGCAGTGATTGCTGAGCAAAGCCTTGGTCTATAAGAATGCGTACGCCGTAACCGACGGATAGCGTCAGGCTAGCTGTTGCGATGAGGGCAACTAAAGCCGCAGCAACGCGCCATTTATAAGGTGAAACGAAGGTGTTGAGTTTAAGAAGAATGCTGAGATTTTTATTATTTTTACTGCTCATGAGTGGCTCACAAAGCGTTATAGGTACTTGGCATAGTAAGCGACTTTGGTACGTGAAACCAGTGGTGAGTCAGATTCGATAAGAGAGAAATTCTTTGGCGGAGGCATTCAACCGATGAAACCTAATTTCTCACTTTTTATTATTGGCATATGCTAATTACAGGGCATAAAGTGACAGCCTAAGTAGATAAAGGAATTCACCATGTCAGTTGCTCGCCAAGTCTAACGCTTCTTTTCTTTGTTCTCTTTATTCATTCTGTTTTGTTCCACAGACAATCTCAATCGCAGAGGTACTTATGTCTATTCACGCTCCTAAAAACCACCAACATTGCGCAGTCTGCTGCCAGCCATTTTTCAACGCGCACGATACGATTCAATTTACGGCAATGCCGAGTGGTGGCGTGCAGGGGAAAATCGTGCCGACAGAAAAGGTTCAAGGCTATCAAGGCGTAATGCAAGGCGGTGCCATCAGCGCGCTGCACGATACTGCCATGACACACTGCCTTTTCGCACAAGATATCTGCGCAATGACGGCTAAGCTGGAGGTGCGCTTTATCAAACCTATCCCTCTCAATAGTTCTATCCGAGTGGAAGCGCATTGCATCAAGAGTAAGCGAGGTATGTATTTGCTAGAAAGCGAAATCTACGTTGGTGAGCTGTGTTACTCAAAGGCAGAAGCCAAGTTTATGCAGCAGAGTGTTGGCGTCTAATATTGATAACTTTTTGAGTAGAACAGTCAACGACGAGATGAGTTTAAAAGGTGCGGCCGTAACGAAGGGATAGGGAGGTGAGTCAACCTATTTGGTCAACTCACACTCTTTACTTGTGTGGCAGTGAGTGAAGAACCTAAACAGCGATGAAGTTAATCCACATACGCCACAGAGCTTGGTTCTTTATAAATGCAGTCTACTTTTGTCACACTGCCACTCGAGTCTTGATATTGAGCATAGACGACCCATAGGCCGTTGGTTCGCGCGCCCATAACCGTAACCCGAGTATTTTCACCATAAGTTGTATTGTCCGTGCCAGACCCTCTGCCAAAAGAGACTTGGAACTCCTTCTGGACAGCACGTTGTACTTCCATGCCGTTAAAGTCCCCCTTTGGTTGAACATGCAAAAACTCAAGCCCGCCTCCTTTTCCTTTACGGATTGCAAAGGTACAGCCGGTCAATTGAGTGGTTACCAAGTAGTCAGCAGCATCATAGTGGGTGACTTTAGAAATGGAGTCGGGTTTAAGTTGTTCAAAAGGAGAAACGGGGATATGAATACATTGAAGTGCTTTCGCGTTTTTAACTAACGATTTTGGGCCAAGGCGGAAACGCATCTCCTTCATCTTAACCCCTGATTTATCCCGAAAGCGGTATCGCCATGGCTATACAAGTAAAACCTCATAGCACCTTTCGTTTGGCCTGCGCTGGTAATGGATAGTGGGAAGTGAAGTAAAAACTCCTCTAAATCTCGGTCTAAAACCTGAACAGCCTGATCTAACGTTTGTGGCATAACACAGTCCTTTGTTGTTATTTATAGATTGCGTGAAATCTTATTGATTATAGTTCACAGGCATAAGCATATATGAACATATCGAATCCAATGAAATTTCTTCTTCTTTCATCGGTAGAACATGATATTGCTCGTAAGCAGGCACTGGTTATGTTGATGAAGCGGTCCGTTAGCAAAAAGACAATGTCGTTTCGCCATTTAAAAACAGAAAGGTGAACCAAACCGTTCACCTTCATACTTTTATTGGTTGCTGATCCAACCTTAATCGATCATCGAGCTTAACGTAGTACTCAACTCTGGGGCTTGTTAGCGGTTTTTATTTGCTCGAAAAGCTCTTCGGCCTCCGCCGTCAACAATGAGTAGGTACGTATGTCGCCTCGTCTTTGCGCTTGCATCGCTTGTTCAAGCAGCATTGAGTGGCGCTTTTTTAGTTTCTTGACGGAATTGTTTTTGAAGAAAGAAAACATAAATAAATCCTTTACTTAGAACCTTCCTTTATTACGCGTTTTGTCTGCATTTGGTTCAAACCATAAACACCGTACTATTGTTTTGTTGCGTCTTTCTTTGTTTTAATCTGCCGCCAAAGATGACAGTTTTTGACTGTTCTATGAGAGGGCTCTTGGGACAATTTAGACTTACTTTGCCGATATGATTGCACTGTGGATCTCGACTAACGTCCCTGAACTGGCGAAATACAGCCTGACTTCGGGCTTGTTCTGGCTAATCGTATTGCTGGATGCAGTTGGCTGCAGGTCAATAATTCAACCTCGCAATTCAATCTAACGATGCCTACAGAAAAGTCCGGCATAGAAGCAACCATGCCGGACTTTTTGTATTCACCTTTTAAGCTTCATGTGCTTGGCGTTGCAGGTGTTCGATAAATACTGGTATCTTTTTCGCTAAATGCTTCCTCGACGCATAAAACGCATACAGCACCAAATCTTCCGGTGTGTATTCCAATTCAATCACTTCCAAGCAGCCTGAATTTAAATCCTCTCGGCAAAACTCAGCAGGCAGAATCGCAAAGCCCAACCCAGCCAAGGCAGCGGACTTGGCAAGTTGTCCGCTGTTTACCTTAAATGAAGACTTCACTCTTTGAGTTATCAGCTCTCCCTCTGGACTTTTGAAAACCCAGGGTGTTCCTTTTAAGGCGGTAAAGCTGCTCACGCACGGAACGTGCCTCAAATCTGTGATTTGGTAAGGTTTTTGGCACGCTTTCAACAGGTTAGGTGAGGCGACGACAACACTCGGCCAGCGCTTAATCTCTTTGGCGAACCAGTTGCTGTCTTCCAACTTCCCACGATGAAAGCTTAAGATGACGTCAAACCCATCTAGTAAGTCTTCTTTTGGGCTCAAGTTTGTTTCGCAGTTCAATGAAATTGAAGGGTGTTGAACACAAAAAGAGACGACTGCCTTTGCTAGCTCTGGAGAATCTGGCATCAGAACGTTGAGCTGGCCCATGACCGTTCTGGAATGTTGAGTTACGTCTTGAAGCGCATCATTCAGTGTGTCCAGTAGCGGCTGTGTACGTAAATAAAGGTGTTCACCAGCGTCTGTCGCGCAAATTCTTCGGGTTGTTCTATCAAACAATCGCACATCAAGTTGTTCTTCCAGTAAAGCAATATGCCGACTGACATTTGATGTGGGTAGTGACAAAAACTCAGCAGCTCTCTTAAAGCTATTGTTCTCATAGACGCAGTGGAAACTCTTTAGCCATTGTGGATCAATTTTATCGAGCATCTTAGTTAATCCCATTTTGTTGGATTATAAAGCCTATAAATCACACTTTATTACTGAGAATAGGTTTATACAATGCTTGCTAGCTTGATTTTTGGATAAAGGTTCCCCCTATGAGTTGGTTAGAAAAGCTATTAGATAACAAGAGCATCATCAGTACGCGGAAAGTGTCAATTCCAGAAGGGGTATGGACCAAGTGTCCGTCTTGCGATCAAGTATTATATCGGCTTGCCCTCAAGGAGAACTTAGAAGTTTGCCCGAAATGCCAACATCATATGCGGATGTCTGCGCGGCATCGTTTGGATAGCTTCTTGGATAAAGGAAAGCGGATAGAGATCGGCAGTGAATATGAGCCAAAAGATCTGCTCAATTTTAAGGATAAAAAGCGCTACAAAGAACGTATTGTACTCGCTCAAAAGAATACCGGAGAGAAAGATGCGTTGATCGCGATGAAAGGTGAGCTACTCGGTTTACCCATTGTCGCCTGTGCATTCGAGTTTTCTTTTATGGCGGGGTCGATGGGGTCAGTCGTAGGTGCTCGTTTTGTTGATGCCGTCGATACGGCAATAGAAAATAATTGTGCATTAATTTGTTTTTCAGCTTGTGGTGGCGCTCGTATGCAAGAGTCCTTAATGGCGTTAATGCAGATGGCAAAAACCAGCGCAGCATTGGCGCGTCTATCCCACGTACGCTTACCTTATATTTCGGTATTGACCGATCAAACGTTCGGTGGTGTCTCTGCAAGTTTAGCTATGCTGGGGGACATCAATATCGGTGAGCCAGAAGCAAGGATCGGGTTTGCTGGACGCCGTGTGATTGAACAAACCGTACGAGAAAATCTACCGGATGGCTTTCAACAAAGTGAGTTCCTTTTGGAGCATGGCGCTTTAGACATGATTGTCGAGAGAAGTGATATGCGAAGGAGGATAGGTGGGTTAATAGCAAAACTGACCAATAAAAATATTCAACCTGAAGAGGAGTAAGTTTCTGTAGCGTATTTCGTCAGCGAAAGGCCAAGACAAAGACTTTTCGCCAATCTATAACTGGGTTTCTTTTCGTGTTTACGGTGAGCTTGATCTTTGTTCTGCATAAATCATTCTTGAGCTGAATCTATGCCCAGTCGGAGGTTCCGCACGGAGGCATACGCAGAAAATACATCGCGAAAATGCAGTTTACGCCTCCGTATTAACAAGTTACATTGTTGAAGCTTTGATTCAAAGGACAGAACAATGAGTACCCACCTAAAACAGCTTTGTCATACCCATCTCCCTGGTAATAAAGAAGACTCCCCAGCCGAACACTTTGCGAAGATGGCAAAGTGGTGCGAAGAAAACAACGTCAATCACGATGTCTACGGCGAGGGAGAGACGATTCAAGCGTTCGAGCAAAAGGTTGCCGATCTGCTGGGTTACGAGGCAGGGCTTTTTGTTGTAACAGGGACGATGACACAGCCAACAGTGCTCGAAATTGTCACAAGACAAAAGCGTAATCCTATTGTCGCCATGCACGCATCTAGCCATATTCCAGTGCATGAAAAACAAGGTTATCAGCTTCAACATCGCTTTAATATTCTGCCAGTAGGGAACCCTTACCAAACATGGAAGCTTGAAGATCTCACTGCGTGGCCGGATGAAATCGCAGCCGTTCTTTATGAACTCCCGATGCGTGAAATTGGTGGTCAGCTACCTTCATGGCAAGAACTGGAAGAAATCAAAGCGTACTGCGCCGAAAATGACATTCATCTCCACATGGATGGAGCAAGACTATGGGAAACCGCAGCGTACTATCAGAAAGAATACCGTGAGATCGCCGCTGGTTTTGATACGACCTATGTTTCACTCTACAAAGGCATCAACGGCATGGGCGGGTCTATGCTGCTGGGCTCAAAGTCGTTCATTGAACTGGCTTCAATGTGGATGAAGCGGCAAGGCGGCAACCTGTATCACAGAACACCTTATGTGGTGTCTGCGGCAATGCAGTTTGATGAAAGGTTGTCACAAATGCCGGCTCTGTTTGAGCGAACAAAACAGCTCTACAAAATCATTGAAGAGTTCCCGTCTTTAGCGGTAAGACCAACTCAGCCTCAAGCAAACATGTTGCACCTCATCCTGCCGTTTAGCTGTGAAGAGTTGAAAGAACTCCAACACAGTTTTGCCACGGAAAAGGGCATTTGGTTTGGTAACCCGCAAGTCACGGTACATCCAAATCAATCCATTGTTGAATGGTATGTTGGCGACTACCTGCTCAACCTTGATGATGATGAATTAAGGTCATTTTTCAATCAGTTACTCGGTAATAAGGCATAAACTTATCAATATGCGAGCTTATTAACACGTCACTGGCGTTACTTCATGTATTCTGAGGTCAAGCGAACAAGAGGATTTTATCAATGTCAAAAAGCTCCAAGCTTCACAATGAAGATAAACTGGTTAAAAAGGCACTAGAGATTGCCGGAAAGATGGCAAAGATGCAGGGCTTTGACCTTCCTCAGTCACCACAACCAGTAAGAGTAAAAGCGGTTTACCTGTTCTTGGTTGATGCTAAACAGATCACGCCACTACCGGATAGCAAATTAGATGGCGCAAACATTAAACACAGACTGGCACTTTGGATTCACAGTGCGTTGCCAGACAACGACCCTCTAAAATAGAAAACCTGAAGAAATGACAACGATTATTAATTAACAAGGCGAGCCAAATGGTTCGCCTTGTTTGATCTTGGCAAGTGCACCAGGTCTTTTTGCGTGGCGGTATCATTGATTTACAAAACAGAATTAAAAGGACTAAAGATAAATCCCGAGAAGCGCTACAATGCATCCGTTGCGAGATTGCAACCAAGATTACTCATTTACAGAAGCATTGAAGTAACCATACATGTCTAAAGATTTCGAATTCACTACAGAATACACACTCGACAAACCTTTCTTTGCCGAGTGTTATGATCAAACTAGCCAACCAGTTAAGTTCCCACATGCGTATTTGAAAGGGATCTTGTTTCTTATTTTTGGTGTGGTCCTATTGGAGTTTGAACTGCTACCTAACGGTTATGTGGGTTGGTTCTTTATCGTATTGAGTGTGATTGAAGCATTCAGTGTGTACTGCAAGCGAACGTGGTGGTTATGGCGCCAAACCATCAGCTCAAGCCGTGGCAGCAAAGTGGTGTTTGAAGTGAATGTAGACGGAGTGCGCTACAAAAGCGGTAAAATCGATCGCAGCCTCGCGTGGAATGAAATCGACCAACTCGAACAAACCGATTTGGGCTTTATCCTTCATCTTGGTAAACAACGCCAATACATCAGCAAATCTTGCTTAAACGAAGAAGTGATTGCGTTTATGGTAGAACAGCACGCAACATCGAAAGCGAGCTAACTAATCCTTAATGACAAGAGAGGCGAGCCAATGGGTTCGCCTTTTTTGATCTTGGAGTCTGATGTTTATTGGTTAACTCTAATTCAGAGTCATAATCTGAACCACACCACTCGGCGTTTTTGGCCGCGTAATCCCAGCGAGACTAGGAATCTGCCTAAGCGTACTGCAGAGTTAGTATTTAACATGGAATTTCGATTCGAGTAGCGGGAATCGACCCGATTCATCAGTTTGAAAGGAGGCGTAGTACGGTTTTTTAAGAGCGATTGGCCATTAAATCTATTTAATATCAATTATTTAAAGTTGTTTTCCAACTGAAACCCAAAACCAATTGACACCGTAAAACCTACATTTGGGCTTCAAATTCGTATTGATAAATCGCGGCCCGATTTGGTTAGAAAATTTCATCTAAAAAGTGCTTAATAAAAGTCCTATTTAGCAGCATTATGTCAATGTCACCAGTTAACTCATGAGGTGATGAAATTACCTCTAACTAAGCAATCAATTTATTATGCCATTACAATTGTTAGATTAACTTAGCAACGATATCGCTTGTTTAGATACTCTGACTAGTCGTGCAATGGTTTTTTGGAAAACCCATCTAATTAATCGGGCGGATAGATCTTCAACGATGGTCCCATAGTGACCGGCAAAAACAAGCATATGGCCTAATAAGCCTTTTAGTTGCTCTTCATTGCGCCTAGATGATTTTGCAACGGATTCTAGCTTTTTTGAAAGCCAATCATAAAAGGTCAAGCCAGCAATCACACCTGCTTGAATCGTTACCGTTGACAAAAGAGCCACATCTTTCAAATAAGTGATAAGTGCGCCCTGTATTCTATCGGCCCAATACTCCGAAAAAGAAGCTTGATTTCGTTGCTCGTACTTTAGACGGATAGGAGTAAATAAGTGGTCGTTCGATTTCTTCTTCAACGCTCCCCAAGAATCCGAGGAAGCTGTGTTTAGGTAACCCGGATTTTTGTTTTTTGCCATCAAATGGGCTGATATGCTTAACCCAGTGCCAGAGTCCAAACGGTACTCGCCTGTCGAAATTGGAGCATGAATAAATGGCCAGAGCGGTATTTTTGGTACAGGATCAGCACCATGTGTACATCGATAAACACCATCGTTTAGTTCTTCTGATGAGCGTGCGTATGCTTCCAGACCAACTCTAGGAGCGCCAAAGGTGTATAAGGTGGTTCTGATCTTCATCTCACTACGCACCCAATCAGCGCAAAGTGATGCGAGTGCTCCGCCTAAACTGTGCCCAACGCAATGTATACGTTTTGGTTTGGGGGTTATCTGCATAATATACTGCTTCAATTTAGGGCTAATACTTTGAAAACAATTGTTGAAACCAGCATGAGCAGGCGATCCGTTTGGTGATCCTTTCACCCCTATATTCGCATTTGTGATCCAGTCATTAGCATTTTGTGTTCCTCGAATCGAAATGACAATTTCGTTCTCAAATGTTGAACCCTTACCATTGCCAACCACTGCAAACGCCTCTGAAGTTCTCATCAAACCAGGGACAACTTTACGCAATACCGGTACATTGGATAAACTCGCTACACCACCTGTAAAACCATCAAATACATCATTTTCAGAAAAAGAAAAGTGATTTGAAAAACTGTTTTTGCCCGGCATGATAAAACGGCCATTATTTTCATAAGCTTTATAAGGAATATCCGCTATTTCTGAAGCCATTTTTGGTGTTAACTTTGCCATTACGTATCCTTGTTTAGTAATATTTTTTCAGAAAATCCTTTCAAATCACACCTACTTATAATTTCAAGATCGAGGCCATTCTTAACAAATTTATTTTTAAAAAAGTAATGATATTCGTCTGAATTAATCTCACAACTTAAATCAAGAAGATTATCTGAAATAAATTCATAGGGTTTCACATCAGAAAATCGAGCTTCTAGTAAGTAGTATTTTTTGCCATCTACAAAAATGTAAATGCCAATGTAGCTAGAGGATTCATGAAGGACAGGTTCTTTAAACGTCTGATAGTGGTATGTGGGTTCGAAATTAAAATAACCCTTTTCTGACGTTATTGCCTCGGTGATATAACGGTTGTTAGAAAAAGCCGTGTGTAGATAAACTACCTCGCTAGTAAACGCTTTCCCGTCTATGTATAAGCTACCAGTGATTTCTGAGCTAAGTGTGTATTGAAACTTTTTTGATTTGAAGAAATTAAACATATCTGCGTTACAACCTGTTGAGAGCAATAATATTGTGGCACTCATAAGGAAAACCAGTATTTTAGTCATTCGCTTACCAATATCGTACATAGGTCAACCCATCTCCACGCGTGAGACGATACTATGTCCTAATAATCTCAATTGCCAGCCTAGAATCGCCCCAATTTTAAAAGTAAGTCATGCCAAATCTTATATCTAGGCGCACTTTGAAAAATAATGTAAATAATATGTCCATTACTTTCATGGCTGGCTTTGTCGCGTAATTCGTTTTCGAAGCCGAGCAGTCTTATTTAGATTGATAGTCAGCCAATATGGCAAGTTTTAGGCATACCAAGCCCATTTTCGCTTTAAAACTGACATCAACGTCCTTGGCTCGACGGCTGATGCAACTGTAATGTGGGCAGCGAAGCTCGTCTTCAAACTAAAGCCTCGCTCAAAATGAATTTATGGAATGACACCATTGGATACATGACTTATTGCTGTCTGACGACCACGATATCGAGAGTATTGAAGTCTCTTACCTAGGCGAAGGTAAGTATGTCGCTGCGTTTGATGTTCGATGGATAAACTCTAATTAACACTCAAAATCTGAACCACTACACTCGGCGTTTCAGCTGGGTCATTCCAGCGAGCCTAGGCGAGACTAGGGGAGTTAGTATTTAATATGAATCAAAAAAGTGATAAGGAGATTGCTTATTGTGATCCTGAAGTAATGACGTTGGCTTCTAGCGCATTTTTGCCCCTGTTTTGTGCTGGAAAAAGCTAATGTCATCAGACTCTCGTCGAGAGTTTTCGATAGACAATCTAATGTCAATCGTGAGGTGTGTAGAAATACTTTAAGCGAGCAATTTCACTGATAAATCGGCACTTTAGTCATAATCTACGCACCAAAAAAGCAAACTTCCAAAGTGTCGACATAATTTGACCTCGGCGTTAAGCAGTTTGGTGACTGGAAGTGACTATTTGATATTTATTAGTAAGTTACACGTCTTTTAGTGGTACATGATGCATATGAACTGTACAATACACGGTTCATATGCCTAGATGTTGAGATATAAATGGAAATCTTTGCTACCCCACCTTTTGTTGCTATCGCTTGGATCTGCACTGTTGTTAGTTGCGTTTACGCTTTTGTTCAAAAAAGCAACGTGATCAAAATTACGCAGAAATTCGATAATCTAAACACTACTCACAATGAGCTAAAAGTTGAAAACAGTACGCTACAACAAAAGTTCGAATCGTTGGAAGTTTCATACAATGCATTACAAGTTCAAAACACTACTCTAGAACAGAAGATCGTCGAAATCGAAAAGAACGATATCCACGATAACTATCAAGAAGTGCATCAAAACGGCCAGACCAACTTTAACCAAGGTGTAATCAAAGGCGACTTTGTTTACAACAAATAAGAGTTCTAGGCTTGTCTATGTGTGAAACAAGATTTGATATTCAAAACATTGAAGGTGACTTCTACAATGTAGAGTCTCCAGAAAATAACGTTGACTCCATTATTAACGTTATCATTGGTGATATTGCATCTGCCAACGTGAGAATCGATCGAACTGATCGGTCCTTTCCCGCAAATGTTACTACGAAGATAAACCACAACATGCTCAAGACTAAACGTCGTATTGTCTTGCAGTACAAATCATATTCATCCCATATTGAAAAAGCCTACACTCTTGCAGAACAAAACATAATCAATGGAAAACAAACGGCAATGGAATTGCTTAATGAAATGTACTGCAATTCATTAGATAAGTATGGCATTGACTCATTTGAACCCGACATAGAACAAGTACGGCAGCATGCAGACGACATCATAAGCGATGTCATAAAGCAGCTCAGAAAGTTTGTGTATAGCTCAGCCAATGTAACTCAATACAAAGAACAAGTAGAAATTGGACTAAACGTTGTTGTCGCACATGGTTTTGTTGAATGCTGCGTACTGGAGAATCCTAACAATGCTCCCAACTAAAGGCTCTCACCCTGAGATGAATGTGCTCTACATTGGTGGCTTTATCTTAAAAAAGCTTCATGAGCGCAAAAGAAAGCGTATGACTATCACACAGCTAATTAAAATCGGCACTAAAGAGCTTTCTGTGTCCGTAGACCACATAATTCTAGCGTTGGATTGGCTGTATATCATTTCTGCTATTGGCTACGATAGCAAAGAGGTTTTTATCAATGAAGCTACTTAGATTTCTCTTAGAGATCGACGGTGTAGAAACACGAGAGATACCGTTTTTAGACAACTTAAACATCATCACGAGTAAAAAGAAATCTGACGCACCTGGTAACAGCGTTGGTAAGTCAACTTTAGGCCGAATTCTCGACTACTTGTTTGATGGCTCAATTAGCCCAATTTACATTGATGATGAGTTTCAAACACCGAAGCAAGAGATTGAACAGCTTTTCACAAACAGTGAAGTATACGTATCGCTTGAGTACCTTGGTCTAAACAATCAGTTTAGTGTTATTAAGCGCAGACTATCTACCGATAGTACACTGCAAAGCTACATTTTGAACGGGCAAGAAGTAACAAGCAAAGAATACATTGCACACATTATGGGCAGTATTTTCAACGTCTACTCTGCTAAACCAACGATCAGAAAACTTGCTCCGAAGTTCTTCAGAACAACGCAACACCGTATGACAAAGACTGTTAACTTTGATAACGGTAGGAACGTTAGTAAATCCGATATAAACACGGTTTTTCTGTATCTGTTCAACTTTGATGACACTGAAATACTCAGTAAAATCCACAGACTAAAGACCACCATCAAGGGCTATGATAAGAATCTGAAGGCCTTTAATAGTGTCATTTCTCAAGACAAGATTGTCGGCTCAGTATCTAAAATAAAGAAAGAAATAGCTAAGTTAGAAAAGTCTTTATTATCGTCTGAAAAAGGCATTGATAAACTAGAAATCGTATCAAAAATCAACACGATAGATGACGAGCAAAACTCACTTTCTGACCAGATTCTGTCTTTAGATTTAAAAATCAAGAACATAATTAAGACTAATGAAATACTAAAAACTAGTGAACAGCATTATTTGCTCGATGAACTGCGAACTATCTACGAGTATGCGTCTGTGAAGATAGAATCTACTCTTGAAGATTATCAGCAAGCACTCGCTTTCCATGACCATCTGTTGAGCACCAAACGAGAGTTTGTGTCACATGGACTAGATAAACTGCAACAGCAGCATGAAAAAGCAACTATCAAATTCGGCCAGTTAAAAATTCAGAAGCAAAGCCTATTCGATGAACTAAAGTCGAAAAAGAAAATCGAAGAGATATCTGACACGATGAAGGAAATTGGTAAGCTTGATAAAGAGTTAGCCAAACTAACAGCCATTATCGACAAAAAGGATGATATCGACTCAAAGCTAATACTTGAGCAACAAAGATTAACTGAATTAGCTGGCGAGCTTGAAACTGAGCTCAACAACGTAACCTCTTTTGAAGAAAAGTATATTGAAAACTTCAAAGACTACACTCGCGATTTTTACGGAGTTGAGTACAACTTCAGTCTTCATTTAGATCAAGAAAAGGGTGAATGCTCGCCACATGTCGACGACGTAGAATCAAACAACGAGGGTGGATTAAAAAGACTGGAAGTTGTTACATTTGATTTAGCATACATCAAGACTGTTTGTGACCAACAAGCATTAAGACCTAACTTTGTCTTACATGATTCGATTGATGAAATCGACATACAGCATATTCGTAAAATGTTTGATGAATCAATTCAACTATCAGGACAACACATTGTTTCTATGCTGTCAGATAAGCTTGTTGAGCAAGATTACACCAAATACAAAGAGTTCATCATCCTTGAGCTCTCTCAGGACAACAAATTCTTCAAGATATAAACACAAAATCTACTTATGCTTAGAGGGATAAAGTAGGTTCTGAACCCTCTAAGCTTTAGTGAAAAATTTAAAGTCATATGTTGGTGCTAGCAATCACAGTAGGATCGTTACGGTTGCATCAGCAGCCAATGCTCTCGAATAACAAAACCGTCTACTTTATTTTCCCCAAACTAAAGTTATCCGATACAGGCGACCTCGGGCACGGGTGACAACTCATTTCTGTCCACAAACAAGTTTTAAAAATCTCAGCCCAAAAACAAAAAGGCGAACCAATCGGTTCGCCTTTGTTTATTTAGATTCTACATGTACTAAAGCATTCAAAAAGTAGACAAACTTGACAGCTAGCCTAAGTTTTAATAGACAATTTTGAGATTCAAACGCATTTAAATTTACTACAAAGTAGGAGGGCAGGTGTTGGTATCTCTCACTTTGAGGTAGATTTGGTTGCCGGTCATTAGTACCATTCTCGACTGTTCCCTTCCTTGGAGCCTATAAGCCCTGTTTCGATACTTGGATTGTGGGATCCCAACTTCTTTGTTTTGTGTTTTTGTTCAGATCGTCTTGTAGAGGATTGAGTTCACACTGGTGCACTTCAACGTTATTATATGCACCAAAATTAATACAAACCAACGTTTTATTAAATCTGTTGATTAAGGTGCTATACAATGGATATCGAAGTTTCTTATACAAGTAGTTATCGCTCACCTGTAACGAAGCAAATTCAGCAAATGATCGAAAAGTACAATGCGGATTCCTTACTCAAAGAGTTTTTGCAAAATGCAGATGATGCGAAAGCTTCACGACTAACAGTTGCACTTGATCTTCGAAACCATGGTTCCCTTAAAGAACAAGCCTTAAACATTGCCTCAGGTCCTGCTCTAATCATTTCGAATGATGCGCTTTTTAACGAGCAGGACTTCAAGGCAATTGATCAGATTATGGATGGAGGTAAGGTCAATAAAGCTCAATCTACTGGTAGGTTTGGACAAGGTTTTACATCCAGTTTTAGTATTAGCGATCATCCTAGCCTAATTTCTGGTGGTATGAGGCATGGTACTTCTAAATGGTTTGATGCACATAAATCAGCCATTTGTAAGGAACTAAAAGACGAAGTCGCGACCTGGAAGCATGATGAGGTAAGCAGTAGTACCTATGAACGTTTAGAACCGTGGTTGCGCACTTTTCTTTTGCCTGGCGAGGAAGATACTGTTGGCCGAACAGTTTTTCGATTACCTTTGAGGACTCCCGAAACTGCGAAAACTAGCGAGATATCGAGTCAGATTTTCACCGAGCAGCGCTTCTACAAATGGTGTGATGAATGGAGAAAAAGCTCAGACAATTTGCTTTTTCTAAGGAATGTCCATACGTTAGTTTTGTGCAAAGTTCATGAGGATGGAAAGACGCAAGAACTATTGAAAATCGAAACTAAAAACATAGAAGAGATTAATTCAGCAAAGCAAAAGCTTAACAAAGCCATACCAACAAACATGTCTCCCCAAGAGATTTGTCGATCTTGGCTATTGAACAATATTGATCTCCCAACTGTGATGTACGAACATGAATTTCAGTGCCATTATTTCGATCGTAGTACGTCACGTAAAGAGTCTTTTCACTCTAAATGGGCTGTAGTCAATGGGTTATTCAAAGGAACAGATAGTTTACTTCTGAAACAGGCTCTAAAGTTTTTGGGGGTGGGGCCAAACTTCAGAAAAGTGTTACCTTGGGCTGGAGTAGCTATACCGATAGATCAACAAATTTCTAAAAACGATGAGAGAGGTCAGTTCTTTACCTTCTTACCATTAGGTATTAGAACGAAAAGCAAAGCGCACATGCAAGGGTGGTTCGAACTTGACGATAAACGAACCTCAATAGTATTGAAAGCTGGGAATGACGATCAGGCACCATTAGTGAAATGGAATCTCATGCTAGCTGAAAGCGCAATAGGCGAGGCATGGGCAGAATTATTGCTTCAGTACAAACACAACTTTTCAGAGGCTGAATACTATCAATTTTGGCCAAATCTATCTAAAGACTCAGATGAAATTACATCGTATATACAGAAAGGTTTCTACAAACGAATGGCGAAAGCTGAATGTTTGAAAATTTGGCATAAAGATAATTTCTATTGGGCGAAGCCCTCCATTGAACACTTCTATTGTACGCGTCAGGCCAAAGTTGAGGCTCCTACCAAAGAGCTCAAAAAAGTCGTACAGAAAGAACTTAAACTAATCTTCCCAGAGCCGCCTAGATTTGTTGTGTCTAATTTGAGAGCCTTTGGCGGCATAATCTCAGAGTTTACCCCTGATGTATTGATTGATGCCGTTTCAGTTAGCGCCCAAAATTTTGTGTTTCCTCAGGAAGAACGCTTACTTTCTCACTTCTTTTTTGCTCATAAACAAAGTGTTTCTGATGTTCTTAAATATGCGGTTTTAGGAAAGCAAGGAGTAGCGGGTGTCATCGGACTTCCTTTGCAGTATTGCCTCGATAATAAACTACACAGAATCCAAGACCTATCACTGTTTTCTAAGAAGCACGACCTATCACTTTTCAAAAATGACAAATCTAAGTTTGTTGACCAAAGTTTGTATGACCTTGAACTGAAGGAAATGCCTAAGCCCTGGTTAATCTCAACTTTAGAAAACAAACTAAAACTGTTATCAGAAATGATGACCTCAGAGTCAGTAGACCTAGATTGGTTTGATGAAGTAGTTGATTTGATTCGCCGCTCTGGTGAAACCGAACGACTAACGGACAAAGTAAAGCAACTTTTGGTGTCGCTTCCGGTTTACAAAATTAGTGGCTCTAGAGCTTGCACGCTACAAGACTTAGCTTCCGGAGGGAAAGTTCCTTACCTAGAGGTAAAAGCTGATAACAGAGAGCATTATGAGAAGCTTGGAGTTTGTCTTTTTGATAAACAATGGGTACAGAGCTATCAAAAGCTGAACGATCTTTTAACACCTAACTTTAGCCCTCTCAGTAGCATCACCAATGAGGTTGTCTTGGCTCATATTGCTAAGATGAATGAGTCAACAAAGTCCTTTTTGGAAATCCCAGCCTTTAGACACTTTGTCCTTCGCTCTATTGGTAGAGCGGATAAAACTCATCGCGATTACAGATATTTGATAGAGGAAACTAAAAATCATATCCCCCTTGCATTAACACAGAATGGTTCGCTTAAGTGCATTAACGATAGCAAAACGAGTCTATATTTACCTGGTGGTTTCAGCGTTGATAAGTCATTAGCGCAGATAAGTGACCTTTATGACCTAGTTGACTCCGGCGAGGTTGATTTCTTCAACGTTTTTGAAAAGCTCAATGTTTCGACGATGTCGTTTTCTGACTATATTGAGAATGTTGTTGTTAAGTATTTGAATGGGGCTAACGATAATGAGCCTAAGACTCGACTTTTAGAATGGTTGTGTAAGGAGCTTGAATCTGTTCGAAATGAACCAAACGCCATAAGATTACTAACTTCCGCAAGTTTAGTACCTGCCGCTGATGGTTCTTTTCTAAGAGCTGCTGAGGTTTACGTTCCAAGCTTCTTCGGGACATTACCTGAGTCGCTTAAAGCGACTGCAAAAAAATTGAGCCCATTCCAACATGAGAATTGGAGTGAGTTACTTGAGTTGTGTGGGGCAAAAAAGACGGTTTCTATTAAAGCTCTACTTCAAGGTGCTATACATATCTCAAAAAGGGGGGACGTAGAGGAAGCGTTTGACCTAATACGCTTTATTAAGCTTCATCTTCCAGAGTTTGAAAATGCAGCTAAACAGTACGCGGCTTTTCACAAAGAGTTTTCTGGGGTTTCATGGCTCCCATGTGTACCGGGTGAAAATGTCGTTGATGGAAAAGAACATGCAGCTTTGCAATTAGGTAGTCCTAACTCAATCACGCTACGTACTTACAAATACAAACTGTGCCCGAGCTTTCATCTTCTTGCACCAAGAATTGAGAGTGAAAACCAAAAAGAAAGGGTGTCTGGTCGAGACTCTTCAAATTCTCTCTACAAGTTCTTAGGTTTGGAAACTTTAGCCCAGACCAGACATCAAGTTCGGAATTATCAGAAATTAGTTGGGACACCAATCAATCATAGCAACGAACGTTTTCTGTCAAACGCAACTATACGGTTTTACGCTGTATGCGGAAGGACTAAACAGCTCAGCGATGAAGATAAACCGAAAAAAATTTTAATTAATAGGGAGTGGGTTAACCCTAAAAACGTATTCTTCCGGAAAGTGTCCGGCTTACCTGACTTACACTCAGTCGAAGATTTTCTTGGAAGTTTGAAACACGACCAACTCGACATAAAAAAGGGACTGGAAAGACTAGGTGTAAGGGTTGCACCGGGTAAAGAGTTTCTAATTGATTACATAACGTTAAACCTAGGTCTAGATCGAGTGTTAAGTCATGAGCAGACTCTCGTAGCCAAGTCTGTTCTTTCTTTAATACAAGAAAACCATTTAAAAGTGATAACTAAATCGGATGAAGTGCCGCTTTTGACAACGCTCGGCAAAGTTTGCAAAAGTTCCAAAGTCTTAATAGACGAGGGAGATGAGCTTGAATCAGCTAGTTCTAAGAATGAGCACCTTCGAGTTTGTGTCGGTGAATTTAAGAAGTTAGCAGCGCAAACGAACGCTAAATCTATCAAGTATGATTCAGAGATGAGTATTAAGAATGATGAGACTGAGTTTCTTGAGTCGACACAGGTTCCAGATGATATTGCAAAATTTAGTAGGAAGTTGAAAACGACTTGGTTTGAAAATGCAGTACGAAGGTTAGCCTTTCATAACTTAAAATCACCACGTAGCGAAGCTGAACAGAGCTATAGAGATCGATTGATACCAGATCGAATCATCATGTGTAAATCTCTGACTTTATCTTGCAACATCGGTCTTCAATGGATCTATGATACAAACAAAAAGAAAGTATTTAATAGAGATGGTGAATTGTATGTTGTCCTTGGCTCAACGAGGGTACTCTGTGAAGCTTTGGCTAGTTATGTAAGTAACGAGTTTTCTCTAAACGCTGAATCATCCATCATGATTGCGACTTTGGTAAAGGATATCGAGTCTGAAGAAGAAGCAAACGAATATCTAGGAGAGGAGAAGGGAATACCTGAGCTCCCTAATGAAACGAAGTTCACCAAACCAGTATATTCTCATGACTCCGCCACTGGCGAATCTGACTTTGTAGGCTTGATTGAAGCTGATTTAGATGAAGAAGAATATCACACGGAAGATAATGCCGTATCAGATGAGCCGCAGACGATTCCCGTTGGCGTTAATAACAATGTCGTTGAAAGTGGATATGTTGGACTAGAACCCAAAAAAATAAAGGACGAAGTCCAAGACTTAGGGGATCAAATTCGAAGGTTAGAAGCCCATCTTGATAAAAGCGAGTACCAGGAGAGAACCGTTAAACCTAGTATTCCTAGCAACCAAGAGAAAACCCAAGACTCAGCAGAGGCGCGAACAGCTAGTGAGCAAATAGAAAAGGGTAATTTGGGTGACTTAACCTACAATGCACCAAGGGAACCTCGTTCCAAACCACGAAATTCTAATGAGAAATTAGATAGACCTAAACTGGATGTCGGACACCGTGACTATGTAAGTCACAACAGGAAAAGTGGTATGGGGACAGCTTTCACAGGTAATCAAACGACACTTTTGGGTGATGTTGGAGAAGACAATGTGTTAAATGCAATTGTGAAGACGTTACCTTCTGGTCATAGAATACAGAAAGCACCGAAAAACAATCCTGGGTACGACTTGCTAGAGATTGATATTAATGATGCGGTTGTCAGAAAGATTGAAGTAAAGACTCTTCCTGCTGGGTGGGGAGAGAGAGGTGTGAAGTTAAGTAGAACCCAAATAGAACTAGCACTAGCTGACCCTACATGGTCTTTGATTGTAGTTGTTGGGCAAAACACGTCTCAAGCAACATTTTTAGATTTGGGTAATCCGTTCAACAAAGTGAAGTCATACTTTCTACCGAATGATTGGAACCGGGAGTTAGTTGGTGATTGTGTCGAAGTTTTGCCTTTGGCCTGATAGTTCTAGACCAATGCATTACCTTAAAAAAATAGACAAACTGAAGTTTGTCTATTTTTTTCCGCCAAGATAACATCTCGTCCAAACAAGATCGTTGGTTTACGTTAAAGCTTAATTTCCTCGGAGTTATTTACTTCAAGCTTAATCAATCTTGTTCTGTATAAAGCCGGGCACTAGAGCTCGTATAGAGTCAACATGCTCTAACTCATGCCTATTCATCAACTGCAAGTTGAAGGCATGCGGCGGCAAAGAAGCATTAGGCGTGCAGTCTACGTGGAGGTCATTGAGCACGTAGCCAGCTAACGCTTCGTTGGTTGTAATGTTTCGCACGTATTGACCTTCCATACCAAGGTCAATAGCCAAGTCATTTCTATTCTCATGCATAGAGTGAGGTGCAACACTCAGGACAACGTCACGGTTCCAAAGAGCATCGTCCTTTATAGTCTTGTCGTATGAGCAGTCAGTTTGTTCAGCCTTAAGAATTCGACTAATTCTAAAGCACAGGAATTTATGTCTTTTACTGTCCCAAGCACGGATGTGCCACACCCCAAGTCCTTTGAACAGAGAATGAGGAGTCAGTGTTCTCGTTTCAGTACTGGTTGAGGAGCTGTACAGGACAGAAATACAGTGCTTATTCAGGATCGCCCTTGTTACTTGGGAGACAATATCAATGGATAGTGAATCCAACACTGTTGCGAAGCTGTTCACACCATAAGTTGTTACTGGAATTGAGTTAAGCTCCTGACCCCATGCGATTAATCTCAGAGCTGCTTCTGGGTCATGCTCAAAAGCTGGACTAAACGATGCTGACCTCATATACGCACGCAAGCTTTCGTTAAAAACCGTGTTGTCGTGAAAACGTTCCTTGTAAGCATTAAAAGAACGGCTTGCTGTAGCAACGGCAATATCACCGTGCTGAATAAGGTCGGAGCGATTTACTTTCCCAAAGAAGCAGAGATAGAAATCAATAAGCCTTAGTCGTTTGGTTTGCGGAGATTCGACACAACGCACAATGATTACCCTTATCAAAATGAACTGTACTAATTTACTCTAACGAATCATTTGATTCCAGTGTAATGTGACATCAGTTGATTTAGTAGCCAATGCTTGACACCATGTATTTGGTGTAAATTTATGGTCGTTGAGGATTTTAATGAACGTTTCTTCACTGAACACTCATCTATTCAGACCCATTGCCGGTGACAATGGCCTTCATATGCTTGCTTTGCTGGTGGAGCTTGATGCCTTTTTAGACCCAGCCCAACTAATTGATGAACCAACCCCATCGCAAGTGCGGGGTTTCATCAGAGACTATATCGCTAACCACAATCTGCGAATTGAGATAGAGTCTGGTGAATCGAGTGAGTCCAAGTCTGCACCAGAGCAATACACTTATTCACGTTTGCGTGATACAGGGTGGCTAAGGGAAGAGCGAGAAAGTGGGTATCGTTATGTTGTATGGATGTCACAAGATGGACGTCGATTACTAAACTTTTTGCAATCGATGAGCGCTGAGCATCCCTCACTGGGGATTGTATGCTTGTCAGTGCGATCTAACTTAGCAGAGGTAGTTAAGGATCCTACTAGTGGTTCACTGATACGGAAAGCAGCTGACGATATGGAGAGTTTCTTGAATCGAATGCGTGCTTTGGTGGGGAATATTCGTGAAATTCATCATCAACTAAATCATGGAAGCTCACAAGTTAATGGCCGATTCGAGTTTTATTTTAACGAATATTTAGGTGAACTTTTTCTTCCAAACATTGAAAAATTAGCACTCAAAGGCAACCCTAAGCTTCATGGCAACAAGATTCTTAAACTGGCTAATATAATCCGTTTTGACTCTGATCTTCTCGAAGAATGTGTAAAAGCGTACAAGCGAAGTGATATTGCTAATTCATCTAAGGAGCTGGTGGAGAACGACCTTGACCGACTGAGTAAAGCTTTTGAAGGGATTGAGCCGTTGTTTGCCAAAACACAAGATTACGCTAGGCGTATCACTCGTAGGATCCATGAACAAATCAAGTATACGGTTCATACACCAAGTGACATCGGTCAACAAATTCAATTCTTGCTTGAGAAGATCGGACAAGATGATTCAGTAAATACACTTCCTAGCTTGTCTATTGGTGAAGAACTGATTTCTTGTAGCCGCTTTGCTAAACCGAAGTCTAAGGCAATCGAACCTTCAGAATCATCACGACGGCAACAAAAGCCGCTATGGGAAAAGCGAGCCTACAACCAGCTCAAACAGGAACATATAGACTTTCAGAAGTGCAACTTACAGCGTGTAGATAAGTACCTAGAAGATTCATTGAGAGGACGTACACAAGTCACGACTGATGAGCTGACGATTAACAGCCCAGATGAAATGATGGCTGCTCTTCACTTACGTTTACTTGCTCAAGGAGTACCCAAAACGCATGTATTGCACCCACTCCAAGAAAAATATCATGTGTCGTTTGATGATGGAGAAGCATGGACAACTTTAGAGGCTATGGCAGGACGACGTTTGATTATCCGCATTAAAGATATGGAGATAACATCATATGGCAAGTGAAATTATTCTTCGAGAACTTAAAGATATAGAGGTAAAAACCTCTGCCGATTACACCGACAATTTGCGGAAAACTTCAGCTTATTTAATTCGGAATCAATGGGTTTGGAAAGAAAAGCGAGGTCACAAAGAGCACTTCAAACGGTGCGAAGATAACCAAACGTACTTCCATAAATTGTTCGATAGCTTAGATATGACATGGCACTTTGATCGTAATTTTGGCTATGCGGGAGTCCTTCCACGAGGTGTTGGTAAACGCCTCGATGTTACGACCACGATTTTCTTACTGATTTTACGCAAGATGTATGACACGGAAGCATCGATGGGACGTACAGAGCTTGGGCGAGTAAAACCTCCTGCAACAGAACTTATAAACCAATATGAGTTAATAAAAGGAAGTCGTCCACAAGTTACAGAAACCTCTCATGCACTAGAAAACTTAAAACGGAAAGGTGTCATTGAGCTTGGGGAGAAGGATTTTGACACCAAGTTATTTGAAATAACGGTACTCCCTAACATCACGAGAGTAGTAAGTGCTACTTATTTGGGTCTCTTAGACGAGTTTATGGATAGCTTTTCTAGCGACGAATTAAAAGACGGCTCAGCAGAATGTGACGAAGCAGTGGAGGTATCTTATGACTAGTGACAAACAATCTATGAATTCACACAGACTGAGTAATATTATTCTCGCTCAATGGTACTTGTTTGAATTAGAAACCTTTGATGTTGCTCAAGCCGGTGCGACTTTATTCTCTGGTGATAATGGAGCAGGCAAAACTACGATCTTTGATGCTATACAATTTGTGCTTATGGGAGGAGACCAGCGGATCACTCGCTATAATGCAGCAGCAGACGGCAGAACATCAGAGCGTACAGCCCGAAGTTATGCGCTTGGTGAGTTTCAAGATAATGACTCAACTAGTTTGCTACGTGATAATGCCAACTCCTACATTTTCCTCAATTTTTATGATGAGTTAAAGCGTCCATATAGTTTTGGTCTCACCTTCTATGCCTCTAAGCAATCTCCTAGTGTTGAGAAAATACGTGGTCATATAATCAAAGGTTATCATGTAACTGAGTCTGACCTTTTGTCCGATGAAGGCAATTTTTTACCTTGGGTTGATTTCGTGGAACATATGAAGCGCACAGCCAAGGGACTAAATGGAGCGATGCGTTATGAAACGGTTGATGGGGCCCGTATTATTCGAGAGAAAATTGCAGAGCTAATGTCTCGCAATCAAACAAGAACAGGGAAGATAGAGTCCAACTTATTGGTCAAAACACTATCGAGCGCACTGCAACTCAAAATGGATAGCCCTATTGATGTGTTCATTCGCGACTTTATTTTACCTCCAATGCCTATAGAGACTGAGCAACTGCGTGAGGACCTTATTGCTCATCAGCGTATTGAAGAAGAAATAAAACGCGCAAATAGCCATAAAGCTGAGCGAGCAGCGCTATTGGAAGAGTGTGAGAAGATTACCAATTTACGTATTGCTGCTCACCATGCTCAGTGGGTGTTTCAAGAAGCTAAGACATCACACCTTAATGAGGAATGTGATGCCAAAGAAGATGAAAATGAAAAACAGCAGCGTCGTTGGGAGAAAGCTAATAATACACTTGAGCTAGAAAGGCCTCGTTTACCATCGCTTAAGGATCGTCATGAGAGTGCTGTGTTTGCATGGCAGAATTCAGATTCAGCCAATTTAAACAGAGAAGTGGCTGCTGCTGAAAGAGCTGTCCAATCATCCCTTAACAAAGTTATGACAGCCATAAAATCATTTCAAACTACTACTCTCGACATCAAATCATTTCAATTTCCCGACACATTCGATATACAAAGCTTTGAACTGTTTGCCACGCAATGGACCGAGTGCCTAAGTGATTTAGAGCAAATAAAGGTACATGAGTTATCAGCCTCTACGCCCGATAGTATTGTTTTGGTAGCGGATAAGCTCATAGCATTAAAACCAACACTGTCTAGTATTGGTAGCTTGGTTGAGAAGGCTGATAAGGATGTCAGCAAAACTGTAGAGAGATTAAAGACTCACGGAAGTTCTATTCAGCAACGCATTAAGCGTTTATCTAAGGGACTATCAGATATTAATCAATCAACAGCACTGACGATTGATTTGCTAAAAAGTGCTGGAATTTCAGTGACACCAGTATGTGATGTTTGTGAAATTAATGATAAAGAGTGGCAGCCAGCAATTGAGTCTTATTTAGGAGCTAACCGAGAAGCCTTACTTATTGCTCCTAATGACTTTGAACGAGCCCTTGAACTATATGAAATCGCACAGTTGAAAGATGGAAGAATCAAACGTGCTCGTATTATCAACCCAGATCATGCATTAAAGCAAAGTAGACTTCCGTCAATAGGTATGGTGTCGACCTTGGTTGAGACCTCAGACTCTACCGCTCGTGGCTTTATGAATATTCTGCTAAATCGCACGCGCATTGCCAGAACACGTAGCGATTTACGAAGAGAGACGAAGGCGCTGATGGTTTCTGGTCTTGCAACGGGTAGCGGTACCGTTGGTGGAACGTCTCATATTGATGGGCTAATGATAGGTAAGAATGCTAAAACTGAGCAGAAAATAGCACTTGAGGCAGAGCTGCTCGAGGTGACACAGCGTTTAGTCAATGTAAATGCCCCTGCAATGATGTTAAGCAGACTAAACCAGCAATGGGCGAAACTTTTTTCAGCCCTCATGCAAGGAGCTGAGGATGCCCAGAATATCAATTCACAATATCGCATTGAATTAGGCCGACTGGAGCAGGCTAAAGAGCAGTTGAAGCCTCTATCATCAGCAGATGAGCGATTAAAGTTAGCAAAAGAAGAAGCGGAAAAAGCGTGGAGTGATTGCAACAATAATATTAGTCAAGCTGAAAATGATAGAGAAAATGCTTCTCTTGAAATGACTAAATTGACTGTTGTTATTGAGGAGCTATCAACTAAACGTGAAGAAGCGGAACAGTTTCGAACTCAAATTGAGCAGTCGTTCTTGCATGATACTACTAAAGCAGATCAACAATGGCAGAAGATCGAGAAGCAATTTGAAAATCAAGAGGATTTGTACTCGTTGATCCAGAATGAAGCGAGTTTACGAGCTCAAGATTTTCGTGAGAAAGAAATACGTGCACGGGGTGCATTGCGAGAAAATACTATTGCCTTTACTAATTACTTCTCTGAGGACATTGCCAATCGACAAGAGCTGTTGGAGGCTGCAAGGCCAGATAACAGTAACGTTGAAGCCTACTTGTTTATTGAGGCAGATTGTCGAGATTGGATTGAACGTATTTTGTCCGTTCAACTTCTGCAACACCAGCAAGCTGCTCAGGCAGCAGCAGAACAAATGGAGCAGAATTTTAGAGGTATTATTGTCGGAGAGTTGCAGAGTCGGTTTGAGCAGATGAAATTTACTTTTAATCAGCTTAACCGTTTACTCAAAGAAATTCCATTCCACGACAATATTTATAGCTTTCACTATAGCGTTGTAGAATCAGAAAGTTTAAATAAAGTATATGACTACATCACCACAGCAGATCGTGAAGAAACTGAGCTCGTAGGGACTATGTTTGATTTACCTTCTGAGCATGAAGCCATTGGGTTGCTAAAAAGTGCACTTATAAATGGGGATGATCTTATTACCGAGATAAGAGATTATCGAAATTTCTTTACTTATGACATGAAAATGAAAAACAAAGAAACAGGTGAGGAAAATCGCATAAGTAAGATGCAAGGTACGGGGTCAGGTGGTGAGCAACAAACTCCAGCATATATAGCGCTGGCTGCTAGCTTTATGAATGTCTACAAGATAGGTAGTGAATCAGGGCAAGGGGCATCGTTAGTTTTACTTGATGAGGCATTCAATAATATGGATGCTGGCAATGCGAGCGCCGCTGTAGCATTTCTCAAAGAGATCGGTTTACAGCTATTAATAGCAGCTCCCCCTGAGGTTACGTTAAAGATAGGCAAAGAGATGGATCAGATCTATACAATCTGTCGTGAGGGAAGAGATGTTGCAATCGATCATACTAAGATTTTTGAGCGTGGTCAGGAACTTATTGATCAACGTAATCCAGTATACCACCCAGAGTTGATTACTGAGAGAGTCGCTGAATTGAAATCAAAGGCTACGTCTGATGTTTGATATGAGTCAAAACCTAGAGAGGCTGCTGACACAGTTGAGCAAGAAGATTGACCTCTCAGAAGAGGTCAAATCTGGGGTCACTATACGTATAACCGATCGAGCGTATAAGTGGTACTTTGCTCTAAGCGACACTACCAAAGATGCCTTACATCGAGAGATGGAGAATCTTGGGTTTGTTTGCCTCCGGTACCGAAAAAAGGTGATGCTCGGAGCATTTAAGCATATTGAATCCATTCATGTGGTTGATGGTGGCGTTTTGCTTGATAGTTTAGGTATTACGCCAAGAATGAAGCTTATATGTGATTTGAGCACTCAACTTGAAAGTGTATCTTTCCAAGTGTCATGGTGGGAAGAAACGCGTGACGAGATTATTATTGCGTGGTCGCAGAGCAAAACTTTTCATGGCATCAAACCTGTACAAGTTGAGCTGATTTTGGACGCTATGAAGTTGGTCGAGATCATTTCATCATCGGTTTCTGTGTCTCTACCAGATATGCGAACTCTGAGTGTTAACCTCTATTACGATTCAAAGAGGTTGGAGAATAAAACGCTTGTTAATCTTGTTTATAAGTTGATGTTGCCGCATTTAGAACCTGACGTTGCTGAGATGATTGAAACGGGAGAAGAGCTGCTAGAGCACTGTGGTATTTGTAAGTACCCAGTTCCGATGCGTTTTAAAGCGAAAGGAACATTGATCTGTCAAGGAAGAATTGATTTATCAGCTTTTCAATACGGTATTGGTGTTTCACCGGATGAGGTTTTGGGAGTTGAGTGGGTACAGGATGTACCTTATGTTCTTTTTATTGAAAATAGAACCAGCTTTGAACGATATGTCCGAGAAGTTGATGATGAAGGGCTTGTGATTTATACCGCAGGATTCCCTCCTAGCGCATGGATGAGAGCTATTAATCTCCTGGTGAATAATCTCATAAACCATGTGCCACTGTATCATTGGGGAGATCGTGATGTCGGAGGATATAGAATCTTAGCGTTTTTGGCCAAGTGGCTTAATGCTGACATCGCCCCATATTTGATGGGTCTTGACTTGGAAATAGGTCTCAAACTTGATGAGGCCAAAACTACAAGACCTGTCTCTGAACTTATTCTCGCTTTGGAGTCTGCCAGAGATTATCCATCCATATCAGTGCTTTATGACAAGCTTGTTGCATTGAATCAAAGTGAACTGAATTGGATAGAGCAAGAGCTAATCCCTCCGAGGAGCCCAGTTACTTTATTGCGATAATCTTATATACAAAAAGGCGAACCAATTGGTTCGCCTTTGTCTATTTAGATTCTACAAAAATTAATCTTCGTAGTTATCGATGCTTGGGCACGAGCAGATTAGATTACGGTCGCCGTATACGTTATCTACGCGGTTTACTGTTGGCCAGTACTTCCAAGATTTGGTTGCTTTTGAAGGGAAGCAGCCAAGCTCACGAGAGTAAGGGCGGTTCCATTCTTCTTTCGCTAGGTCAACTTGAGTGTGTGGCGCGTTAACAAGCGGGTTGTTATCTAGCGGCCATTCACCGTTCTTAACCTTTGTCATCTCTTCACGGATTGCGATCATCGCATCACAGAAGCGGTCTAGCTCTTCTAGGTCTTCCGATTCCGTTGGCTCAACCATTAGCGTGCCTGCTACTGGGAACGACATGGTTGGTGCGTGGAAACCGTAGTCCATTAGACGCTTCGCGATGTCTTCTTCGCTGATGCCTGTTTCTTCTTTTAGTGGACGAATGTCGATAATACATTCGTGCGCTACACGGCCGTTAGAGCCACGGTAAAGAACAGGGTAGTGAGGGCGCAGTTGCTCCATCACGTAGTTTGCGTTCAGAATCGCTACTTTCGTTGCGTCTGTTAGGCCAGCTTCGCCCATCATTGCGATGTAAGCCCAAGAGATTGGCAGGATAGACGCGCTACCCATATCCGCTGCGGATACTGCGAAGTTTTCGCCGTCTGCACCGTTTTCAATGTGACCCGGAAGGAAAGGCGCTAGGTGCGATTTCACACCGATAGGCCCCATGCCCGGACCGCCACCACCGTGTGGGATACAGAAGGTTTTGTGTAGGTTTAGGTGAGAAACGTCTGAGCCGATGAAGCCCGGCGTTGTTAGGCCAACCTGTGCGTTCATGTTTGCGCCGTCAAGGTAAACCTGACCGCCCGCTGCATGAACCATTTCACACACTTCTTTCACTTGCTCTTCGTATACGCCGTGCGTAGAAGGGTAAGTGATCATGATGCTTGATAGGTTGTCTTTGTGTTTCTCGATTTTCGCTGCTAGGTCAGTGACGTCGATGTTGCCTTCTTCGTCACACTTAACCACAACCACTTTCATTGACACCATAGACGCTGTCGCAGGGTTAGTACCGTGCGCAGAGCTTGGGATCAAACATACGTTGCGGTGACCTTCGCCACGGCTTTCGTGGTAGCGTTGAATCGCGATAAGACCTGCGTACTCACCTGATGCACCAGAATTTGGTTGTAGTGAGAATGCGTCGTAGCCTGTGATTTCACATAGCTTCTCTTTCAGATCTTTTGCTAGTGCTGCGTAACCGGCTGCTTGTTCTGCTGGTGCGAACGGGTGGATCGAACCAAACTCAGGCCAAGTTACTGGAATCATCTCTGCTGCTGCGTTCAGCTTCATCGTACAGCTGCCCAATGGGATCATGCCGTGCGTTAGCGAGAAGTCTTTGTTCTCCAGTTGTTTTAGGTAACGCATCATCTGTGTTTCGCTGTGGTGCGTGTTAAACACAGGGTGCGTTAGATATTCTGTTGTGCGGCGCAGTGCTTCTGGAATCGCTGCAAACTCGTTGCCTGCAATTTCCGTTGATAGTGCTGCGACTTCTTCTTTCACACCGAATACTGCGAATAGGGCTTCTACGTCCGCCACGGTTGTGGTTTCGTCGAAGCTTACACCTAACTGAGTACCCAACTTACGTAGGTTGATGTCTGCGGCTAGTGATTTCGCGTATAGGTCTTCAGTTTGTGCACCAGTATTGATGGTGATGGTGTCGAAGAAGCTGTTGTGAGCAAGTTCAAAGCCGCCTTTCGTTAGGCCAGCAGCTAGGATAGCGGTCATGTGGTGCGTACGACGAGCAATTGTGCGTAGACCTTCTGCGCCGTGGTAAACCGCGTAGAAAGACGCCATGTTCGCTAGTAGAGCTTGAGCGGTACAGATGTTTGATGTCGCTTTTTCACGACGGATGTGTTGCTCACGCGTTTGCATTGCCATGCGCAGTGCTTGGTTGCCGTTAGTATCGATAGAAACACCGATAACACGACCTGGCATTGTACGCTTGTGCTTGTCACGTGTTGCCATGAAGGCTGCGTGTGGGCCGCCGTAACCCATAGGAACGCCGAAACGTTGTGCTGAGCCGATTGCAACGTCTGCACCCATTTCACCCGCTGGTTTCAGTAGGGCAGAAGCCAATAGGTCAGTGGCTACGGTTACTAGCGTTTTGTTCGCTTGCGCTTTTGCGATAATGTCCGTTAGGTCACGAACTTCACCCGTTGTGCCTGGGTATTGAACTAGCGCGCCGAATACGTCTTGCTCTGGTAGTGATTCTAGAGAACCGACTAGTACTTCAAAGCCGATGAATTTCGCACGAGTTTTTACTACTTCGATGGTTTGTGGGTGAACGTCGTCAGCAACGAAGAATACGTTACTCTTGCTCTTACCCGCACGCTTACAAAGTGTCATCGCTTCTGCGGCTGCCGTTGCTTCATCAAGCAATGACGCGTTCGCGATTTCCATACCAGTAAGATCCATCACCATTTGTTGGTAGTTTAGAAGGGCTTCTAGACGACCTTGTGAGATCTCTGGCTGGTAAGGGGTGTAAGCGGTGTACCAGCCCGGGTTTTCCATCACGTTACGTAGGATTACGTTTGGCGTGAAGGTGTTGTAGTAACCCTGACCAATGAATGTACGTTTAACTTGGTTCTGATCGGCGAACTCACGCATTGCTGCCAGCATGTCTGCTTCGCTTTTCGCTTCTGCCAAGCTCATTGGCTGCTCTAGGCGAATTTGTGCTGGTACGGTTTCGTCGATAAGCGAATCTAGGCTAACTGCGTTGATCGCTTCCAACATTTTCTGTTGGTCAGATTTGTTTGGTCCGTTGTGGCGAGCAACGAACTCGTTTTGTGTGCTGAGGCTTTGAAGTAATTCAGTCATTGTCCTTTACCTACTCCTTGGCTCGGGTAACGGAGTTGCGTTACTGATAAATTAAATTATACGTCCGAACCTAGAAAAAAAGCTGTCCACTAATCGTTATGCTAGGGGACAGCTTTCGTCTCATCCTAATTACTCTTCTTCGATAGAGCTTAGGTATTCTTCCGCATCTTTTAAGTCATCCAACTCAGATGGGTTTGAAAGCTTCACTTTCACAATCCAACCACCTTCGTATGGTTCTTCGTTGATTAGCTCTGGGCTGTCTTCTAGCTCTTCGTTGATTTCAACTACTTCACCAGTGATTGGTGAGTAGATGTCTGAAGCCGCTTTTACAGATTCCACCAAAGAAAAGCTTTCGCCTGCTTCGACTTCATCTTCCACGTCTGGTAGGTCAACGAATACCACGTCACCCAGCATTTCTTGAGCGTGCTCTGAAATACCGATAGTTACTGTGCCGTCACCGTTGTCACGTACCCACTCGTGGCTATCTGTAAACTTCAGTGTTTTGTCCATTGCTTAATCTCCAAATAACTTGTCAGGATAGTTTCTGATTTAATAAATCTTTTACTGGTAAAGAGGGTAGCGACTGCAAAGCTCTTTTACTTGCTTGCGTACGCGTTTTTCTACTTCTGCGTCACCTTCAGGGTTGTTCACCAAACCGTCCAGTACGTCACCAATCCAATTACCGATGAGTTTGAATTCTTCAGCGCCAAAGCCGCGGCTTGTACCCGAAGGCGTTCCTAAACGGATGCCCGATGTAATCATAGGCTTCTCTGTGTCGAATGGGATGCCATTTTTGTTACATGTGATGCCTGCACGCTCTAGTGCTTCTTCTGCTTTGTTACCTTTCAAGCCTTTAGGGCGAAGGTCAACCAGCATCAAGTGCGTGTCTGTACCACCAGTTACGATATCGCAACCGCGAGTTTGCAATACTTCTGCCATGACTTTTGCGTTGTTGATCACTGAATCAATATAAGTTTTGAATTCAGGACCAAGCGCCTCACCGAACGCCACTGCTTTAGACGCAATCACGTGCATCAGTGGGCCGCCTTGTAGACCTGGGAATACTGCTGAGTTGATTTTCTTAATGATGTCTTCGTGGTTGGTCAAAATCATACCGCCACGTGGGCCACGCAATGTTTTGTGCGTTGTAGTCGTAACAACGTGTGCGTAAGGAAGCGGGCTAGGGTGCGCGCCTGTTGCGATAAGACCGGCGATGTGCGCCATGTCGACCATAAGAATCGCGTTTACTTCGTCTGCGATTTCACGGAATTTTGCGAAGTCGATAGTACGTGGAATAGCACTACCACCTGCGATGATCATTTTAGGTTGGTGCTCAAGTGCTAGCTCACGAACGTCGTCGTAGTTGATTTCTAGTGTTTCGCGGTCAACGCCATATTGAACTGCATTAAACCACTTACCAGAAAGTGCAGGGCGCGCACCGTGTGTTAGGTGGCCACCTGCGTCTAGAGACATACCAAGAATGGTGTCACCAGGTTGAAGTAGTGCCAATTTTACTGCGCCGTTTGCTTGGGCGCCTGAGTGTGGTTGAACGTTTGCGTATTCACAATTGAAAAGTTTTTTCGCGCGTTCGATAGCAATGGCTTCCACTGTATCTACGTGCTCACAACCACCATAGTAACGGCGACCTGGGTAACCTTCAGCGTATTTGTTTGTTAGGCAGGTGCCTTGAGCTTGCATTACCGCTTTAGACACGATGTTCTCAGAAGCGATAAGTTCTATTTGTTCGTTTTGGCGAGCGAATTCTGCCTGAATTCCAGCAAAGACAGCGTCATCTGTCGCAGAGAGGTTGGTAGAGAAAAAGTTTTCCAAGCTGTGGTTAGGGTAACTCTTGTTCATGGTAGTTGACCTTCCAAATCTTAAAATGAACCCGCACTAGAAATAGTTGTTTGATTGCGATGGTGGCTCATTTGTCCTCAAAACAGCTGAACTGCATAGCAGAACAGAGTGAACTTTCGGCCCGAATAAGTGGGCAAAACTCCGTTGGATTGTGGTTTCTCTTGTCCAATCTCTTACGGAAATGTGCATCTCTACATCTAACAAGTTGGTAACATAGCGCCTGCGGCACGAACAATCAACCAAAAATTTCCTATAGGAAACGAGATTTCTGGTTTTGTTAACAAGAGCACGCTTTAATTAACTCGGTGGACTTTTATCCACTATAGGGTTCATGCACAATGCTAATAGGAAGGAATAAAGGATATTT
Source organism: Vibrio sp. Sgm 5 (assembly GCF_026241575.1). NCBI lineage: Bacteria > Pseudomonadati > Pseudomonadota > Gammaproteobacteria > Vibrionales > Vibrionaceae > Vibrio > Vibrio sp. Sgm 5. The sequence continues at coordinate 54,001 of NZ_JAPHPY010000016.1, read as the reverse complement.
ACAGAGGGATTTATGGCAGAAAGTATTTACGATGAATACCCGTCAATGACGTTGGCGAAAGAGCAGCAAGACCAGAATATTGAACCGCTTAAGCTCGGTCAGCGCATTAAAGATATCCGCTCTAAACTTGGTATTACGTTAGAAGAGGCGAGCCAACGAACTGGCCTTGCGCGTTCTACGCTAAGTAAGATCGAGAATGAACAGATTTCTCCAACGTTCCAAGCGATGCAAAAATTGGCGCATGGTTTGCAAATTGATATGCCGCAACTGTTTGAACCACCGAGAAAAAAGGTCGCGACAGGGCGCAGGGATGTAACCAAGAAAAAAGAGGGTAAACCACACCCAACCCAAACCTACGAACACGAGCTGTTGGCGACTCAACTTTCCAATAAGAAAATGATGCCTTTTAAGAGCCAAATTCGTGCCCGTAGTTTTGACGAATACAAAGACTGGGTTCGTCATGATGGGGAAGAGTTTTTACTCATCTTATCAGGTGAGGTGATGTTTTATTCTGAGTTCTATGAGCCTGTTGTATTAAGCGAAGGCGACAGTGTGTATTACGATGCGAACATGGGTCATATGTTGACCAGTGTGAGTGAGGAGGATGCACACATTTTGTGGGTGACTGCCAAGTAGTGATAAATAGTTGTAAATTTCCTATAGTGAAAGCAAACGTTTGCTATCGGTTTTGAATGCGTTATGATGGCGCTCTGTTGATGATATCTCACTCAACAGAGCGCCTTTTTTGTGCGTTCTGTTGTGATTAAAATGTTAAAAGTCACACTTTTGAAAGTCGAGTGATGTCTTGTTCGTGCAAAATTGAATCAAGCGTGTTTATTATTGGAAACACAACGAATGCCGACAGCATCATCGGGTCTATCTAAATGGAGACGAAAATGACTCAAGAACTTCTGAAAACACCACTGCATGCACTTCACGTAGAAGTAGGCGCAAAGATGGTCCCGTTCGCGGGTTACGACATGCCAGTTCAATACCCACTAGGCGTAAAGAAAGAACACTTACACACTCGTGATGCAGCAGGTCTGTTCGATGTTTCTCACATGGGGCAACTCCGTTTGATTGGTGATGGCGCAGCAGCGTTCTTAGAGACACTGGTTCCGGTTGATATTGTTGACCTAGGTGCGGGCAAGCAGCGTTATGCTTTCTTTACCAATGAGCAGGGCGGCATCATGGACGACTTGATGGTGGCTAACCTTGGCGATCACCTGTTTGTTGTTGTGAACGCAGCATGTAAAGAGCAAGACATTGCACACCTTCAGGCGCATCTTCCTCCTGGCATCGAGCTAGAGATCATTGATGATCGCGCACTGCTTGCGATTCAAGGCCCTAAAGCGGCGGAAGTACTAGCGCGTTTCGCACCAGAAGTAGCAGAGATGCTGTTCATGGATGTTCGCAAAGTTGAGCTGCTAGGCGTTGAGTGCATTGTTTCTCGTAGTGGTTACACAGGCGAAGACGGTTACGAAATCTCTGTTCCTGCGGACAAAGCAGAAGAGCTTGCTCGTAAACTCACAGGTGAAGAAGAAGTAGAGTGGATTGGTCTTGGTGCTCGTGACTCACTTCGTCTTGAATGTGGTCTGTGTCTGTACGGTCATGACTTAGACACAACAACAACGCCTGTTGAAGCAAGCCTATTATGGGGCATCCAAAAAGTACGTCGCGCTGATGGCGAACGTGCAGGTGGCTTCCCTGGTGCTGACATCATTCTTAAGCAGATCGAAACGAAAGACGTTGCACGTAAGCGTATTGGCTTGGTTGGTCAAACCAAGGCGCCAGTTCGTGAAGGCGCTGAGCTGTACGATGCAGATGGCAACAAGATTGGCGTAGTAACCAGTGGTACAGCAGGCCCTAACGCAGGTAAGCCTGTATCAATGGGTTACGTACGTGCAGATCTAGCGGCCATCGGCACAGAGCTGTTTGCAGAAGTACGTGGCAAGATGCTACCAATGACGGTAGAAAAAATGCCGTTCGTACCACAACGCTACTACCGTGGTTAATTAGCTTAATTTATTGATTTAGAGGTTTAAATACGGCTCGTTATTCCAGCGAGACTAGGCGAAATTAGGCGAGACTAGGAATCTACCTCCCACGTGCTGTTTAACTGCAGTGACGCGGTTAAGAATAAGCAACTATGAAGTAGGTTCCATTCCGTTTCCTCTCTGAAATGATAAGCACAAACAAAAATGCCGAGCAAATTGCTCGGCATTTTTTATGTTCTTTTGAAAGCCCAACTTATGCAGTGAGTTCTTCGATAGGGCAACACATTTCAATCACAACTTCACTCAGTTTGCTTGGATGAATCATGTCTTCTTTGTTCACGCTAAACTGACTTGCCATGATGGTGTTGAACAATTCCCAATGGTTAATCAGCATCTTATCGCGGTTGCCTGCATCTTCTGGCCACGTTTCTTGCATCATAGGCGCTAAGCTAATTGCACCATGTGCAAACACCAGCATCTGCCATTTTGATTCCCACTGGTCAATCTGGTGCTCCGGGTATTCCACGTTGTAGTCTGCAAAAAGCTCAGTAAAGATCGCCGCGAACTCGTCTTTGGATCTCAGGAAGTACTGCAGTAGTGCATCATCACCTTGGCGAATTGCATCCGCAATCATTTGGATTGGATGCGGATTCATGAGGGCAAATGCCAACATTCTTACCATGAACAGGTAGATTTTTTGATTAGATGGGGTGTTTGCTGGCATTTCACTTACCAGCTGTGCCATGTAGCCTTGCATGAATTCATCCATGGCATCACTGACGGCTTGCCAGATTTTCTCTTTGCTGCCGAAGTGGTGGCGAATCAAACTATGAGACACACCAGCTTTCTCACTGATGTTTCGAAGCGAGACACGTTCGTACCCTAACTCACAGAACATATCTGCCGCGACTCTTAGAATCAGACACTTAGTTTGCTCAGCGGCTTCAGCACTTCTACGGCCTTGCTTTCTTTCTGTCATAGTTCGAATTTTCCCGAATATTAATCAACGCGCCTATTTTTACCAGAAACCGGACAGTTTGCCTAATTATTTTATTATCCACGTGGAAAATATGTTGATCATTTTTTCGTTATGCATATACTGCACACCTGTGTAGTAAATATAAAGTCGATGGAGAAAGCCAGTGCGAAAACAATACTTAAAGCGCACATTTGTCGGAGCAGCGGTGGCATTGAGCCTCGCCACGATGCTGACAGGGTGTAACAAAGCCGTATCAGAACCGTCTGAGCCATTAATCAAACCTGTAAAATTACTTGCTGTTAATGATCTGACTGTTGCCGATTCCGATGCATTCCTTGCACGAATAGATGCAACGTACAGAGCCCAACTTTCATTTCAGGTAGGTGGCGAAATTGAGAAGTTGATCGTGAGAATGGGTGAAGAGGTGAAGCAGGGCGATGTACTTGCAACGCTAGACCCAAAAGACTTGCAGTTAGCTCTTGATGCATCACAAGCACAGTACGCATTAGCGAAAACCCAATGGGAACGCTCGAAAAGCTTGTACAACAAGAAGCTGATCAGTACAGACAGTTACGACCAACAAGAAACGCAATACAAAGCGGCACTGGCAAATCTAGAGCAAGCGAAAACCGATTTGAGCTACACAGAGATTCATGCGCCGTTTGATGGTGTGGTGTCTTATACCTATGTGAAGCCATACCAAGTGGTTGCTGCTAAGCAAGAAATCCTAAACCTAATCGACAACACCACTTTGGATGTGTCGTTTACTTTGCCTGTGACTTACGCCGAAGCGGTGTCATTGAACTCACTTAAAGACGCAGAGATGTGGGTGACGATGGACAGCGAGCCAAACAACCGTATCCAAGGCAAATTCAAAGAAATCTCTACTCAACCCAATGCTGATACCAACAGCTACGAAGCGATCGTGACGATTACTCGTCCTTCTGATCGTAACTTGCTAACGGGCATGACAGGCCAAGTACACATTGCGAAGCAAAACGTATCGAACGCGATGATGCTGCCAAATGCGGCTTGGGTGTCGAAAGACGCCGCTCATGGTGAAGTTTGGGTAATGGACAGCGATACACAGCAAGTGAACAAAGTGACCTTGTCACTAAATGCGAACGGTGCTGTGGAGTCGGGTTTGGATAAGAACGATTACGTTGTTATTGCAGGTGTTGAACGCCTAGTGGAAGGCCAAGTAGTGAAAGCTTGGGTTCGTGAGGAAGGTATCTAATGAAACGTTCATTATTCACAGTATCGGTTATCGCATTGGCCGTACTAACCGGTTGTAACAGCACAGACGAAGTCACCGCAGAGCAGCCTTTGTATGTTTCTACGGTTGCTGTCGATGTTCCAGTAAAAAGCCAATACCGCACATTCAAAGGCCAAGTCGTGCCTGCGGAACAAACGCCGATTGCATTCCGTCGCGCAGGCGAAGTTCAGCATGTGCTAGTCAAAGCGGGTGACACGGTTAAAGAAGGCCAGATGATCGCTAAGCTAGACGACAGCAAAGAGAAGCAAGCGGTAAACGATGCAGAAGCACAATACACACTCGCGATTCGTCAGCTGAAACGTGGTGAAGAACTGCATCACCGCCAAATGATTTCTAAAGCGGAGTTGGATGAGCTAACGGCAAATAAAGAGCTGGCGGAAGCAAACTTCTACAACGCGACAAACCAACTGAACTACACACGTTTATTTGCCCCGTTTGCGGGCAAGGTTTCGGATGTATTCAAAGAGCGTTTTGAGCGTGTTGCGATTGGTGAGCCGGTTCTAAATCTTTACCAAAGCGACAAAGTGTACGTTCGTATCGAGCTGTCAGACAACGTGCTTGCGATGGTAAACCCAAATACACAAAGCATGAGCTACCAACCTCAAGCAACGTTCTCGGGTGACGCGAAATCTTATGCGTTGGATTACTTGGAGCACACCAGTGAGCCAAACGCGCAGACACAAACATACCAAATGTATTTAACCATGCCACAACCTGATGAAGAGATTTTGCCAGGTACTAGTGTAAGCGTTGCAGTAGACATGGTGGCAGCGGGTATAACGTCGATTGATGGCTACAACATTCCAATGACTGCGCTTCAAGCGGGTAACAAGGATGGTGAGTTCTTTGTGTGGAAATTAAACAGTGACGCGGTCACAAAAGTGGCGGTGACGATTGATCAAATTAACGGTGAAGGCGCGATTGTGTCATCAGGCGTTGCACAAGGCGATGTATTAGTGAATTCCAGCTTACGTAAGTTACGCGAAGGTAAGTCAGTGGATGTGGTGGAGAAACAACAATAATGAGCATTGCTGAATACTCAATTAAGAACAAAGTCATCAGCTGGCTGTTCATCGTTATTCTCGCAGTTGGCGGGGTAATGTCATTCCTAGAGTTGGGCCGATTGGAAGATCCGGCATTTACTATCAAAGATGCGATGGTGGTGGCGACTTATCCCGGCGCGACTTCTAAAGAAGTAGAAGAAGAGCTGACGTATCCGCTTGAGAAAGAGATTCGTAAGCTGCCTTATATCGATAAGATCACGTCGACGTCCTCAAGTGGTATGTCACAGATTATGGTGAGCATGAAGATGGACTACGGTCCGGATGAATTGCCGCAAATCTGGGATGAAATGCGCCGTAAAATCAACGATCTGCAACCAACTTTGCCGCAAGGCGTTCAATCTCTGCAAATCATTGATGACTTTGGTGACGTGTACGGCGTAATGCTGATGCTAACGGGTGACGACTACGATTATGTAGAACTGAAACGCTACGCAGACCAACTTACACGTGAACTCGAACTGATCGATGGCGTGGGTAAAGTTGACATCGCTGGCGACCAACAAGAGATGCTGTTTGTTGAGATTTCATTGGATCGCTTAGCGGCTCTGAACCTCGACATGAACGTGATTTCTGGCTTGCTGAACCAACAGAACAATGTGGTTTCTGCGGGCGAGGTGATGGTAAACGGCGAGAGCCTTATTATTCGCCCAAGCGGTACATTAAACACCGTAGAAGCACTAGAAAACCTGATCATTCACGGTCGTGACACCGGTAATCTGATTCGCTTGAAAGACGTTGCAACCATCAGCCGTGGCATTCAAGAAAAGCCGGGCAATGTGCTGCTGTATAACGGTAAGAAAGCAATCAACATTGGTATTTCGTTTGCGTCTGGCGTAAACGTAGTAGAAGTCGGTCAACGTATTGAAGCTGAACTGGCGAATCTTGAGACCATCAAGCCGGCTGGTTTGGATATGAACTACTTCTACAACCAATCGCAAGAAGTAGACGATTCAGTAAAAGCGTTTGTTATTAGTTTGGCAGAAGCGGTTGCTATCGTAATCATCGTACTGCTGTTCACTATGGGCTTACGCAGTGGCGTGATCATCGGTTTGGTGCTGTTGTTGACGGTATTCGGTACCTTCATTTTGATGAACTACAACAATATCGAACTGCACCGTATCTCGCTTGGTGCGTTGATCATTGCGCTCGGTATGCTGGTGGATAACGCCATCGTGGTGGTCGAGGGGATATTGGTTGGCCTTAAGAAGGGGCGAACCAAAGTTCAAGCTGCAACAGATATCGTAAAACAAACTCAGTGGCCGCTGCTTGGTGCGACAGTCATTGCTATTACCGCGTTTGCGCCTATCGGTCTGTCACAAGATGCGACTGGTGAGTTTATGGGCTCTCTGTTCTGGGTATTGTGTTTCTCACTATTTCTAAGCTGGGTAACTGCGATTACGCTAACGCCATTCCTAGCGGATCTTCTATTGAAAGAAGAAGACAAGAACGCAGATACAGAAGATGAAGACCCATACAAAGGTTGGTTGTTCGTCGCGTTTGGTGCGTCTCTTAAACTTGCGCTTCGTTTCCGTTGGTTAACGGTAGCAGGCATGGTCGCGCTGCTAGTTGGTGCTGTGGTTGCGTTTGGCAGTGTGAAGCAACAGTTCTTCCCGCCGTCAAACACGCCGATGTTCTACGTTGATATGTGGATGCCGGAGGGCACTGACATTCGCGAGACCATCAAGAAAGCGGAAGAAGTTGAAAGCTACATTCGTACTCAAGACAACATTGACTTTGTATCAGCGTCGATTGGTCAAGGTTTGCAGCGTTTCGCTCTGACTTACCAACCAGAGAAGAGCTACGAAGCCTACGCACAGTTCCAAGTTCGTACTACGGACCGTGAGAACATGTTTGAGCTTCTGCATAAGTTGGACGACAACTTAGCGAAGACGTTCGACAAGCCAACGTTCCAGTTCAAGTTGATGGAATTCGGCCCGTCGCCAGCGTCTAAGATTGAAGCGCGTATTACTGGCCCAGATCCACAAGTACTACGTGAGCTTGCGGTACAAGTAGAAGATATTCTTCATACTGACCCAGGTGCTCGTAACATCCGTCACGACTGGCGTGAGCGTACTAAAGAGCTAGTGCCTGTATTCAACGAATCTAAAGCACGTCGCTTAGGTATCTCGAAAGAAGATCTTTCAAGCACACTGCAAATGGCGTTTGGTGGTAGCACACTTGGCTTCCTTCGCGATGGTACGCACATTCTGCCTATCATGACGCGTTTACCAGAAGCAGAGCGTGTGGACTTTGAATCACTGCAGAACGTAAACATCTGGAGTCCATCGTTACAATCTTATATCCCAGTTGATCAAGTGATTGATGGTGTGAAACTGGATTGGGATGAGCCATTGATTCAGCGTCGTGACCGTAAACGTACTCTAACGGTGCTGGCCGACCACGATGTGTTGAGCGATGACACCGCAGCAAGCTTGTTTGCTCGTGTTCAACCAAAAGTGATGGCACTGCATATCCCAGAAGGTTACGAAATCACGTGGGGTGGTGAGTACGAATCATCGAAAGATGCGCAAGAAGGTCTGTTTGGCTCATTGCCAATGGGTTATTTGTTGATGTTCATCATTACGATGCTTCTGTTTAACTCACTGAAGAAGCCATTGGTTATTTGGTTCACTGTACCGCTGTCTATCATTGGTGTGGCATTTGGTCTTCTGACGACAAACATGCCTTTTAGCTTTACTGCGTTCCTAGGCTTATTGAGCTTGAGCGGTATGATTCTGAAAAACGGTATCGTACTTCTTGACCAGATTAACCTAGAGCTAGCATCAGGTAAGGATCCTTACTTAGCGATTGTCGACAGTGCGATCAGCCGTGTTCGTCCAGTGAGTATGGCGGCATTGACGACGATTCTGGGAATGATTCCTCTGGTATCAGATGCGTTCTTCGGCTCAATGGCGATTACGATTATGGCAGGCCTTGGTTTTGCTACAGTTTTGACTCTGATTGTTGTACCAGTCATGTTTGCAATTCTGTTTAAGATCAAACCAACCACTGCATAAGGGACTTCCTGGCTTTTATTATTGTCAGATTCCTGCCTAGCCCTGGGGACTTTCCTCAGGGCTTTTTTGATCGGGGAGAGTCAAGATACGAGAGGGAAAAGAGAATAGAAGTGAGAAGCAAAAGAGAGAAGAAGAGAGGCTGGAGAAAAAGATAAGGGCGAAAAGGAAGGCTGGTGGTTTGGTGTACACCTTACTGATTTTTATGATTTTCTTACAAGCGATTGATAAATCTTGCGTATACTAAGGAAACATCATCAATAAAAGAGCGAACGCAAATGAACAATCGCGGATTACATGGACTCTTCCTTTTAGGTTCACTAACGCTAATTGGCTGTTCTTCCACAGACGGCATTTCTACTGATAATACAGATTCTCAAGTCCCTGTAGAGATAAAAAGTGCAGATGCAGCGACCATCGCAACGTGGATTGACCAAAGTATTCTGATGCCACAGGGGCTTTCTTTAGAAACGGACAAAATTCGTTATGTTACAGGATCTGCTGATTTGAACAGTGATGGTACAGCAGAACATTTGGTGTTGTTCCAAGACCGTTTCTTCTGCGGAAGTGGTGGCTGCACGGCATATATGTTCGATAACAACGGTAAAGTGCTGAACCGCATGTCGGTAACCAGAACACCGATTGCACTAATAGACAGCTACAGCAACGGTTGGCAAGACTTTGTTGTGTGGAGTAATGGTGCTTATCGTCAGATGAGTTACAACGGTGAATCTTACCCAAGTAACCCGTCAGTAGAACCTAAAATCGACCACAACACTCAAGTTCAGACAGCGACAGCGTATGTGATGGCGACAGAGTTATACCAGCAAGATGGTTACGATATTATGCCCGTCGATGACAAAGAGATTTGGACGCCGGCCAACGTGTATCACTTCACCTTTAAACACCATGGTGATCCGCAAAATGTTTACAACGCGATGGTGAACTTGAACAGCGGTGACGTGGATATCGAATCTGAACCGATGCAATAAATCGGCACGTTATACAAGAAAGGGCGAACGCTTATCGTAAGCGTTCGCCCTTTGTACTTTCTATGTGTCCGCGTTTGTTTTTTTATTAAAACTTATAAGTTGCACCCGCATAGAAAGAGCCGACCTGAATGTTGGTGTCCCAGTTCGAGCCTTTCGAGCCGACATTGAAGTGGTCCATCTCATACGCTGCTCGGAAAGTGATGTTGTTAAACTGATGCGGCGTGTATTCAAGACCGGCCCCTACGCGAAGTAGCAGCTCGTTTTCGTCTTCACCGAGAAATTCAGGCACATCCACCGAAATGTAGCCCAAACCTAGCGTCGCGAATGGTCGTAACCCATTGTCGAATGTGTAGCCAATGTTTGCAGCAACAGACGCACTATTTACGTTGAGATCAAAAGGCGTGTTCTTTACTTTGATATCACCGTAGTCAGTGTATTGAGCTTCTATACTGACGATACGATTGAATTGATAACCGCCAATAATTTTAAAAGTTGTACCATCAGCCTCCAAATGTGTAAACGGACTATCATCACTGTATGTGGTGTTACCCATACCCCCGCCCAGATAAAACCCTGATACATCCTGTGAGCTATTTGCATGAGCTTGAATGCTAACAAGTACGGCGATAAGGGTGGCTGCTTTTTTCATTGTTATTTACCTCTGTATTACTGTCTGTATTGTTGTGTTTAAAACAGTGTTCATTATCTAAATGAGGCGCTGAAAAACTAAACAAAAAGTAAACAAAAACCAAATAATTCCTATTGATTTAGTGACTTAGGCAATTGTGTGTTTTTTGTGTGCTCGGAAGGTATGCAGAGTTAAAAATTGATGTTTGAATCCTTCATTACTAAAAACTGAGTGCTGTATTGTGGTGTGATGAAGATGACTTGGTTTTTAGAATGGTTCGGCAAACCTGACCTATAATTCAAGGAGTTGAGAAAGCAGTGAGCCTGTATGCATAGAATCCATTTCGCCAATTTGGTCCTCGATCCGACGACAAGGACATTGTCCAATTCACACGGTAATGATGTTCCTCTAAGGCCACTTCCATACCAAGTGCTGAACTTGATGCTTGAAAAGCAGGGCGTACATGTAACTCGCGAAGAGTTGTTCGAAACCTGTTGGGATGGTTCAGTTGTTACCGATCAAGCATTGACCAATGTCATTTCCGGTTTAAGAAAGAAACTTGTTCAGTTGAAGGCGCAAGGTGTACAGATAAAAACGGTAAGTAAAATTGGCTATTTACTGGAAGTTGATGCGGATGTTAAACCCATCAAACAGAAAGTTGAGATACCGGAACTCCAAACGCTCGAAATTGATGATGTTGAGCATCAAGTCAAAGCAGCGCCCAAACAAGAATCTGAATCGCGAGATAAGGCATTTAGTTTAACTCCGATACTGATGACGGCTTTCCTGATTATCGCGATTGTCTCTGTGCTTTATTTTCGTCCGTTTGTGCCACATCCTGATTTTCTTGATGATTCGGATTACCAACACTTTTCTGTGTCAGAAACGGACTTCTACTTTTACGATCAAAATCATGACGAGTTAGATCTTTCGGCTTTGGCAAAGAGCCTCAACGATGAGGTATTTCCGGTGTGTCCGGCCATCGTATATTTGCGTGTGTCTGAATCGGCTTATCAAGAAGGGGCGCATACTTTACGTGCGTTTGCTTTCGCCAAAAACAGTAATAAGAATGTCAACTACATTAAGTTTTCTCTCGATATCGACACCTTGAAAGAAACGGTCTTAGAGAGCATGAGCAGGGCGGATGCAATATGCAGATAAACAAACTCCTCGTCCTCAATGTTGCATTGGCAATTGGCCTAGTGGGTGTGGTTGTTCACCAAAAGTATTTCCAATCCGATGAAATTACTGGTTCGCGCTGGGCGTGTGCAACGTTTGAAGAAGACTTTATTACCAGAGGTTACCGACGTTATGAAAATATCAGTGATCGTTCTGTCGTGGTGTTTAGCTCGGATAGAGACATGTACATTTTCCAGAAAGGCTCCTTGCTGACGAAAAAGGGCGAAAGCAAAGAGTATGAACTGGTTTACAACGGCAAGTATCAAGTGGATGGGCATGCGTTGACGGTGGATTATCAGAAAGTCAGCTGGAATGAACAGCCAACGGAGAGTGAGGTTTTCGTCAGAGACATGAACTCGTATGTGGGCACAAAAACGGACTTCATCTACAAAGTAGAGGACGAACAACTGTTCTTTTTCAATCAGAGCGAAACAGAAGAGAGTAACTTTATCTGCTATCGGATTTAGCGCCGTTAGACTCCGCTTGTTGCTCAATAAAAAACACCTCCCAATGCCGAGGCTAGAGGGAGGTGTCGAATGCCAAATCGAGGGAGGCATTGTTAATCGTTGCTTAGAACCATCTAAGCGAGTTAGTCACGATTAAGCAGCTGCTTCTTGTTTCGCTTCTGCTTTGTTCTTTAGGAACGCGTAAGTGAAACCTGTTACCGCTGTACCTGCTGCGATTGCTACCAAGTACATTAGCACTGGTGAGATTGCGTTAGGGATAAGCAGTACGAACAAACCACCGTGTGGTGCCATCAGTTTTGCACCGAACAGCATCGATAGAGCACCAGTTAGTGCGCCACCCGCCATACATGATGGGATAACACGCATTGGATCTTTCGCTGCGAATGGGATTGCACCTTCAGAGATAAAGCACAGACCAAGCACGAATGAGGCTTTACCTGCTTCACGCTCGCTTTGCTCGAACTTGTTCTTAGCAATGAACGTCGCAAGACCCATACCTAGTGCAGGAACCATACCCGCGGCCATGATTGCAGCCATTGGTGCGTAAGTTTGCGAAGCCAATAGACCTACACCGAATGCGTAAGCAGCTTTGTTTACTGGACCACCTAAGTCGAAACACATCATCGCGCCAAGGATAATACCCAGTAGAACTGCACTGTCTGAACCCATGTTGTTTAGGAAATCAGTTAGGCCACTCATGATGCCAGATACTGGACCACCCACGATGTAAATCATCACTAGACCCGTGAACAGTGTCGCCACGAACGGGATGATAAGGATCGGTTTAAGCGCTTCCATTGATTGTGGAAGTTTTACTTTGTCGGCAAGGAACTTAGCTGCGTAACCTGCGATGAAACCTGCTGCGATACCACCAAGGAAACCTGCGCCAGTTGAACTAGCAAGCATACCGCCAACGAGACCCGGAGCCAGACCCGGACGGTCAGCAATAGAGAAGGCGATGTAACCAGCAAGAACTGGGATCATCAAGGCGAATGCAGAGCCACCACCAATGTTCATTAGCGCTGCTGCTAGCGTACCTTCTTCTTTAAACGCTTCGATACCAAATACGAAGGATAGGGCGATGATCAAACCACCAGCTACCACAACTGGCAGCATGTGAGATACACCTGTCATTAGGTGTTTGTACGCGCCTTTCTTCTCTTCTGTCGCTGATGATGCGCTAGAAGAACCAGAGTGTTGGTATACGCTTGCTTGTTCAAACGCTTTGTCCATTTCTTCCGCTGTTTTCTTCAGCGCTGGACCGGTTTTAGTGCGGTACATCTTCTTGCCGTTAAAGCGGTCAAGAGGTACTTCGATGTCTGCTGCGATGATGACCAAATCTGCGTCTGCGATTTCTTGGTCAGTCAGTTGGTTTTTCGCACCTACTGAGCCACGTGTTTCCACTTTGATTTGGTGACCGCGACGTTTGCCTTCTTCTTCTAGTGCTTCTGCTGCCATGAAGGTGTGTGCAACGCCGGTTGGACATGCAGTGATTGCAACAATTTTCTTAGTTGCAGAGGCACTTTCTGCTGGTGCTGCTACTTGTGCCGTAACTGTGGTTACTTGCTCTAGTGTTGCTGCACTTTCAACAGCCGTTTGTAGGAAAGCGGATGCGTCTTTCGCTACAGTGCTGATATCTGCTTGGTAGACTTTTTTACCTACGAAACGAGAAGTATCAACTGGAGTGTTAGCCGCAATTACGATCGCTTCTGCTTGTTCAATGTCAGCGTCTGTCAGCAGTGTTGGTTCAACCACGCTTGATTGGCATTCAATCTTTGCGTTCCAACCCAGCTTCGCCGCTGCTTGTTCTAGTAGACCTGCCGCAATGATGCTGTTCGCAACACCACTTGGACAAGCTGTAATAATGGCAATATTCATACTGATAACCTTCTGTTCCTTAGTTTTTGTCTAAGTTCGTATTAGGGTAAAGCTCGGTTACTTGCGTTTGGAGCTTGATGTTCTCCAGTTCTTCCTGACTGGTTAGGCCAACGCCAACTTGGCTTACTGCTAGGGCAGAAAGCGCGGTAGCGAAGCGCAGTAAATCGTTTTTCGGCATCACTTGCATGTGACCCCAGCACAAGCCAGCAACAAGCGTATCGCCAGCGCCAACAGTGCTTACTACATTCATTCGTGGTGGTTGAGCACGTAGCCATTCACCTTGGTTAAGCCACATCACGCCGTCTGCTCCCATAGAAACTACGATGTTCTCAATGCCTTTATCGCTTAGCGTTTGCGCTGCTTCTTGGCATTGTTCTGGCGTTGAAAGGTGCTCACCGACAAAGTCACTTAGCTCTTCGTCGTTTGGTTTGATCAACCAAGGATGGGCGTCGATGCCTGCGCGTAGTGCCGCCTTGCTGCTATCGAACAAGACTTTCTTGCCTTTCTGATGCAGCTTCTCAATCCATGCCGCGCATTGCTCTGCAGTAACACCGCCCGGTAGGCTGCCTGCCAATACAAAGTAATCGTGTGTTTCTGCAAGGCGGAATAGGGTTTCTTCAAAGCGCGCGATTTCTTCTGCCGTAACTTGAACGCCAGGGAAGTTGATGTCGCTCACTTGGCCATCTGCTTCAACCAATTTCACGTTGATGCGAGTTGCGCCTTCGACTTCGACGAACTCGTTTTTAACCTTGATATCGCTAAATAGCTGGTGGAACAGCTCAGGGTTGTCTTTGCCAAGAAAGCCCGTCACTGTTACGTCTGCACCTAGGTCACTAAGCACTTTCGCTACGTTTACGCCTTTACCGGCCGCGTGTAGGTTGCTCTTTTCAACTAGGCTGACAGAACCCACTTTAATTGAGTCCAGCGAACCTGTTAGGTCAAGGGCAGGGTTAAGCGTGATGGTAACGACTTTGTTTGTTTTCAATGCTGTCATTCTCTCGCCCCTTAACCTTCGCCAAGACCAGATGCGATTGCTTTGCCGATTGACTCAAGTGCTTGTGCAGCATCTGGACCTTCAGCAGAGAATTGAAGCTGGTGACCGTGTTTCACACCCAGCGCGATAACTTTCATTAGGCTCTTCGCGTTCACTGCTTTGCCGTCGCCATCTAGGTTTGCCACACGAATGGTAGATTCGAACTTCTTCGCTTCAGCAACTAGCATTGCGCCAGGACGAGCGTGTAGGCCGTGGGCGTTTTTGATCTTAAAGATTGCCGTGTTGCCATCTTCAGCCGCTTCTGTTGCCATTTCTTCGCCTTTGAACAGTGCAAGGATCTGTTCAGCAGAAGCATCAAGTAATTTGCTGTGTTCGTTGTTAAACACAAGCTTTGAAATCGTGCTTAGGATAGATTGGTGAGCATTGTTGCAAGCTGCAAATGCAACTAGAGCACGCACTTTCTCGCCTTCGAATTCACAATCATTTGCTGTTGATACAAAAGAAACACCGGTGCGCGTTACTTGCTTATCACTACCTACTAGCCATAGACCTTGACCAAGGTGCGTTGGCGTTTTCGTTACTAGATCTGCAACGAACTCTGTACCTGCACAACC
This sequence comes from Vibrio sp. Sgm 5, assembly GCF_026241575.1. Lineage (NCBI taxonomy): Bacteria > Pseudomonadati > Pseudomonadota > Gammaproteobacteria > Vibrionales > Vibrionaceae > Vibrio > Vibrio sp. Sgm 5. Next base: position 38,919 of record NZ_JAPHPY010000016.1, on the reverse strand, counting down.
TGTGTTTTTAAGTAGGCCGCCAGCAACCGCGCTCATTTGAATCATGTCGCTTGCTGGGAATAGCAGTTGAATGAGAGAAGCATCGAAATCCGCCTCTAGCTGAACGTCGCCATGAAGCAGGGCAATAATGTCGTCTTCGTTGTTCGCATCACGCAGATGCTCTTCAACGCCATCCGCACCCAGTACCTTTGTTAGCTGCTTAAGAATGCCCAAGTGCTCGTCTGATTTCGCAGCAATACCGATCGCAACGTAAACTGTGTTGCCATCACCCCATTCAACGCCTTCTGGGAAATGGTGAACAGCAACGCCGGTGGTTTTCACCATTGAGCGCGTGTCAGTCGTGCCGTGTGGAATCGCGATACCGTTACCTAGAAACGTAGAGTTCTGGTTTTCACGGTTTAGCATGCCTTCTACATAGCCTTGTTCAACCAGACCTTTGTCTGTCAGGCTTTTCGCGATGCTTTTGATCGCTTCAAACTTATCTGTAGCGGATTGAGATAGGGTAATGTCGTTCTTACTTAGCTTAAGCATGGTGCTTCTCCAGCCTTAAGGTATCTATTTCTAATTCATCTTGGCTACGCAGAGATTGGTTTGCGTAACATCGTTTATCTGTTTTGCTTAACAAAAGAAACTGAATCGATTCAGCTTTTGGTCAAATTTTTTAAAACACTCAGCGAAACTGTTTCTAAAATCGAAACTTAACCATTCATGGCTTTATGCTTTTAAAGCCTAGCAAGGGAGCCTGTATTGCGTGATTTTGGTGACTCTCGTCAATTTTTAAGTTTTGCTGAATCCTTTCAGCTTTTATACTGAATCGGTTCAGCATATAATTCAACTTATCGAAGGATCGTTGATGTATTAATATGATCCCGCGCACAGAACAGGGCTTAGAATATGACACTGGATGAAATAGCAAAATTAGCTGGGGTTTCGAAGACCACAGCAAGCTATGTGATTAACGGAAAAGCGCAGAAATACCGCATCAGCGAAAAGACTCAAAAGAAAGTCATGGCGGTGGTTGAGCAGTACAATTACAAACCGGATCACGCAGCATCTTCTTTAAGAGCGGGCAACTCACGTTCGTTCGGTTTGATCATTCCAGATTTAGAGAACACCAGTTACGCGCGTTTAGCAAAACTGATTGAACAGAACTCGCGTAAAGCGGGCTATCAAATTTTGATCGGCTGTTCTGATGATGATCCGCAAACGGAGCAAAAGGTTGCGGAGGCGCTCGTGAGTCGTCGTATTGATGCGCTATTCGTGGCGAGCAGTATGCCAGCAGCCAGCGAATATTATCTTAAGCTGCAAAACTCGGGTACGCCCGTTATCGCACTTGACCGTCCTATGGATGATGAACACTTTTGTTGTGTGATCAGTGAAGATTTTGATGCGGCGTTTGAGCTTACAGAATCAGTATTGTCGCCTGAGATTGAGTCCATCGGCCTGATTGGCGCATTAGAAGAACTGCAAGTCTCTAAAGAGCGTGAACTGGGTTTCCGTTCTGCATGCCAGCAAAAAGGTAACGAGGCATTAGTAGGTTATGGTCAGCACTTCTCTCGTGAAGAAGGCAAGAAGGTGTTAGAAGGGTGGATCGAAAAGGGCAAGCTGCCAGATGCTGTGGTGACCATGTCTTACACCTTATTAGAAGGCGTATTGGATGTGATGTTAGAAAAGCCAGAGTTGATGGGCAAAGTACGTTTGGCCACCTTTGGTGATAACCGCTTGCTCGATTTTCTTCCAATCAAAATCAACTCGCTCCCACAGCAGTTTGAGCTGATCGCCGACAGCGCAATGGAGTTGGCGCTTAATGCTTCAGCTAAGCGCTATAAAGCAGGAGTGGAGTTGATTCCGCGTAAGATTGTAAAGCGCCACACCGAAACTAAAGCTTAATTTCTACCGTCAGCGCCACAAATGCGTGGTCGCTGGCGTTTTTATCCCTCTCAAAAGACGGATTGATTAGGTGCGCATCCAGCACTTGGTAATTCGTGACTTCTGCTATTGATACATCTTCATGAGAATCGAACTCTTGCGACAACAGTATGTAATCCAAAACATTACCTTTTGCGAAGTGATAATGGGTTGCAGGCCTTGAGTCCAGCAGTGGTGTTACTTGTAAATCCCAACCATCATTAAGTCGCAAATCAGTGACGCTGTCACCATACTTTTCAACCAACGCCTTGTTCACACTGGCATCAGTGATGGGTTGGTTCATGTCACCCATTAATACCGTTGGCATCGGGCTACTCGCATAATGCTTTTGCATGGCATCACGCAACATTGCCGCTTCCCAGCCACGTTGTTGAGTTGAGAGCCATCGGGCAATCGGTCTGCTTGCCTGTTCGGGGGCATCTGTGTCCGCAGGGCGTTGAGATTTTAAATGCGTCACATAAACCGTAATATGGCCGATAACGGGATGCACAATGCTCGCTCTAACCGGTTTTCGACTGAAAGGGGGCGCGGTGAGGTCGCCAAAGGCCGCGAGTGTTTCTTTGTCGAACGTAACTGCTTCATAATGTTCAATCGGAAAACGCGAAGCGACGGCGACAACAGGACGCGAGTGGATATAATCGCCTTCGACATGTGGTGTATCGACACAGGCAAAGTGTTCGTAACCGATCTCAGCAAAGAAGTTTTTGGTTTCTTCAATGCTGAACACTTCTTGCAAGCCGATGATGTCAGGATTGAGCTGTTCGATTTGTGATTTTGTCCAAGCGAGTTTGTCTTGCCATTGTTCTGTCGAGTAGATGTTCTCGAAATCATAATAGGCATTGGGTGGGGCGATAAAGTTAAATAGATTCGCCGTGGCGAAGGTGATTTGGCTCGTTTTAGACAAAATGACGCTCGTTCAAGGAGTTATTGGGTGAGTATATACCCAAATAGCAGAGATGAGTGAAGATCACGTTTCTATTTGTACGCATTCCGTTTAAACTCCGTTCATCAAGATTAATGAGTACCGAACATGACCCAAGATTACGAAAACGAAGAGTATTTAGAAGGCGAAGAAATTGAAATCGAAGCGATTGGCATCGACGTCGACGCGCACCCAATTGAACTGTATAAGCTTTTTAAAATCGCAAACTTGGTGAGTGGCGGTGGTGAAGCAAAACACATCATCGAAGAAGGTTACGTTGCGGTAAATGGTGAACTAGAAACGCGCAAGCGTCGCAAAATGTACGATGGTGATTTTTTCGAGTTCAACCAAGAATATTATGTTGTTGTCTGTGACGCGCCAGTAACTGAACCTGAATCTGCTGAAGAAAAAGCAGAGAAAAAGGCGAAGAAAGAAGCACAAGCGGCTCGCAAAGAAAAGTCTCGTTCGAAAAAGAACGACAAAGCGAACGTTAAAGGGCCGAAATCAACAGGCCGTAAAGCCGCGCACAAAGAGCGTAAAGCACAGAAAGAAGCCTTATCTCAATCGGCTAAGAAAGGCAAAAAAGAAGATAAGCCTAAAGCGACTCGCGATCCGAACAGCGGCCGTAACTCAATCGACTTCTTTTAATTGATGTTGGTTTGATTCGATAGATTCGAATAACTAAAAAGCGCCGACTTAGTGTGACTAAGTCGGCGCTTTTTATTTGTAGAGTGGGCGAGGATGCTCGTATGAGCTCAATGCAGAAGCTTATTACTATTAACCTGATTCGTCCAATGGTGGATTGCGTTAGGCTTGCCGAGGTAAAAACCTTGGTAATAATCTAAGTCTAATCGTTGCATGGCGGAAAGCTGAATGTTTTCCTCTACACCTTCTATCACGACTTTCGCATTCATCTCTTCAGCCAGTTCTACTGCGTTTGCAATCGCCAGCGTATCACCTGAACAATAATCGAGAAGGTAAGAACGGTCTATCTTGATGATGTCGGGGCAAAGATGTTTAACGCGAGACATGTTTGAATGGTGAGAGCCAAAGTCGTCAATAGCGAACAAGAAGCCATTCGTCCTCATCAATTGGACGGCTTCTATCAAAAGCTCAGTGTCACCACAAGATTCTTCAACTACTTCAAATACGACGTCAGAGGGGTGCATTCCAAGCTCCTCTAAGCGTTTGTACAGAAGGCCGTTATCTTTGAAACCCATATCTTTAGTTAGGGTAAGCAGCGTTTGAGGCATGACATTAAGAAATAACTTAATTGTTGAACCTGCGAAGTGCTTGGCAAAGTTACGAATATGAATAGCACGAGATAAAAACTCGATACATAGACGAAAGTAGGTATCAATACTTGCATCAGCAAAGAACAGGTCTGGCCGAATGTTAGCGCCGTCTACACCACGAATGCGGAGTAGGGCTTCCATACCGATTATGTTTCTATGCTTATCGAAGATAGGTTGATAAACACTGTAAAACGTATATTGGTTGAGCACGACATAGTATTCACCAAGACTGTCCTGTCTTATGTACTGCTCGTAGTCGGACTGCTGCTTTAACTCCATGAAAAACGCCAAAAAACTAGCATGGCAATGACTGTAACAGGATGGAGTTCCGATTTGAAGGCTTACAAAGTCTTAAATATGAGGGCTTTTAAGTTAATTTGAAATAGATTCCGATTTTTTCTCTATGTATCTAAAAATCATTGATAGACCGAAACAAATCAGAAAGTAAACGAAGCCGACGATTAACCAAATTTCGAAAATGTAGCCTGATGAATTGGCCATCTCTGTGCCGACAAAGGTCATTTCTTGAATCGAGATCAGCGAAACGATAGAAGTGTCTTTAACCAGTGAAATGGTTTGTCCGGCGAGGGCAGGTGTAATTGCTTTGAGTACTTGTGGGGCAATTACAAAACGGTATTTGACCCAGCGAGATAAGCCGAGTGAATCTGCAGCTTCCCACTGGCCGTTATCCACGCTTTGCAAACCAGCGCGAACCACTTCAGCAATATAAGCGGAAGACAGTAAGCCGACACAAAGCACACCAGAGGCCAAGTTTTCCCATAGGTTTGGTGGACCAAATAAGAAGTTCTGCAGTGCATTTGTATCTCCGCGATAGTTGCGCAGAAGATCTTCTAACCCAAGTAATGGGATTAACTGGTTCGAGATGAAAAAATAGAAGATGAATACGAATACCAAAGGTGGAATGTTTCGTACCAATTGAATAAAAGCGTTGGCAGGTGCGCGCAACCAAGCTGAGCCTGAGAAACGAGCTAAACCAAGTAGCGTGCCCAATACGAGAGCAAAGGTGATCCCCCAAAGGCTTAAGCGCAGCGTTGAGATTAGGCCTTGGAAGAAATACGGCAAGCCGCCGTCAGCTCTTGGGGTGAATAAGAGGTCAATGGCTTCTTTCCAATGCCAGATGTAGTTTACGCCAACGGTAGAACGATGATAGAGCCAAACCCCAGCCAACGCGCAGATGGCAAGCAGTACCCAATCGAGTAGGTTAAAACGACTTAAGAAAAAGCCTGATTTTGCTTTGGTTGGTGCAACGCGAGTGGTGGTTTGTCCGCTCAAAGTTTGACTCCGATAGTAGAGAAGAAAACCGACCCGAAGTACGAGTCGGTGTTGTTAATTCGTGCGATGATTAAGGTTATTGACCTTGTGCCACCTGGTCTTGCCAATCTAGCGTTGAGAACCAGTATTCGTAGCGCTCATCTAACCAACCATCTTGTGTGCGAGCTTCAATCCACTTGTTAAAGAAGGCTTTTTTGTCTTCTTCTCCTAGGCGAACCGCAAAGGCTTCGTTACCTTTTGATAAGCGCTCAGTAAATGGAATAAACAGCTTATCTGCGTGTTTGATAGCTTCATGCTCCGGTTTCGGGCTTGATGCAATGACTGCGTGTGCGTTGCCGTTTAGTACTTCTTGGAATGCTTGAGCATCGTCATCAAACTGAAGGATCTTCGCTTTAGGGAACGTCTCACGCGCTACTTGCACTGTGAACGCGCCACGACGAGCGGCAATTTTTATACGGCGAGAGTCAAAGTCTGAAAACTCACTAAAGCCAGCAGCTAGCTCTTTGTTTGCTGCTACTTGAACGCCTGAGTGAGAATACGGTTCTGTGAACAATACGCTCTTTGAACGTTCTGGCGTAATCGACATGCCACCAATGATTACATCAAACTTCTTAGCAAGAAGAGCTGGGATGATGCCGTCCCACGCTGTCGGTACGAATTCAACTTGTAAGCCTGAATCTGCGGCTAGGCGTTTCGCTACATCGATTTCAAAACCAATTAACTCACCTTGTTTGTTACGCATTGCCCAAGGCACAAATGTTGACATACCAACGCGAAGCGTGCCGCGGTCTTTGATTTGATCAACATTTGGGGTCGCGGCTTCTTCTTTTGCAAGCGAAGGCAAAGCAATCGCAAGCCCCAATAATGCAGTAATGGTCGCTTTGAATAACTTCATGTTATCTCCTTATAATTTGCGCCAACTGGCTCCTAGTTTGTGTTCTAGCCAAGCGGATAGGCCAGAAAGTGATAGTGTAAGAGCAAGGTAGATTGCTGCTACGCTAAACCAGATTTCAAACGGCATGGCCGTTTCCGATACGATGTTTCTCGCTTCGGTCGTTAAGTCAAAGATTGCCATGACGCTGACAATTGAAGAGTTTTTAATAAGAGAAACCACTTCATTCGTCAAAGGTGGCAAGGTGCGTTGCAACACTTGCGGAAGTATGACGTCTTTGTAGGCGAAGAAAGGCGATAACCCTAATGTCTTCGCCGCTTCAAACTGACCTTTTGGAATGCTGTTTAAGCCAGCACGGAAGATCTCGGCGGTATAGGCTCCTTGGAATAAAGACAATGCGAGGACTGCGGTGCTGAATCTATCCAAGCCAATGACAGGACCAAAGACGAAGTAGAGTAGATAAATCTGTACCAGTAGCGGCGTATTACGAATAAGTTCGACATACGTCGTTCCAATCGCATTACCAACTTTGGAATCGCTAAGCCTCAAAAGCGCAGTCACCAATCCAATCGCTAAAGTGAAGAATAGACTAATCGCAGAAATCTTTAGCGTGACGATAAGTCCTTCGATTAATTCTGCCGGCCACCACTCACCATCTTCGTAGAAGGCGATATAGTCAGGTACACGTTCCCACTGCCATTGATACCCCATTGCTTGAGCACCAGAATCCAATACCCATGCGATAGCGATGAGAAGGACAGTGATTTGTAGTAACGTTTGAAGGACAGGTTTGAAGATTCTATAGACCATGTATTTAGTAACTCAGAATCTGATTTAAGAAGGCCTGCGTCCGAGGGTGCTGCGGTGTCTCAAAAAGTGCCACAGGGGAGTTCATCTCGATGATTTCACCTTCATCCATAAAGACCACTCGATTGGCGACCTTTTTGGCGAATCCCATTTCGTGCGTTACACAAATCATGGTCATGCCACTTTGTGCTAACTCCACCATCACGTCCAACACTTCGTTGATCATCTCAGGATCGAGCGCCGAAGTCGGCTCGTCAAATAGCAGTAAATCTGGTTCCATACAGAGTGAGCGTGCGATAGCCACACGCTGCTGCTGACCACCAGACAGTTGAATTGGGTATTTGTTGGCTTGCTCTTCGATGTTAACGCGCTTGAGATAATGAATTGCACGTTTTTCCGCTTCTTGCTTAGAAAGCTTTAGCGTGCGGATAGGGGCAAGAGTGAGGTTTTCTAACACCGTGAGATGTGGAAACAGGTGAAAGTGCTGAAATACCATGCCGACTTTACCCGGTTTTTGTGCTTTAGAATTGGCAGGGTGTTCGAAGACGCTGAGCTCACCTTCTTGGATGGATTCTAAGTGGTTGATGCAACGGATTAGCGTGGATTTTCCTGAGCCAGAAGGGCCGCAAACAACAACGATTTCACCGGTATGTACTGAAAAATTAATGTCTTTGAGGGCGTGATATTCACCATACCACTTGTTTACGCCGCTGAACTCAACAACGATATTTTTCTCTTTCAAGGCTGCCAACTTTTAGAATAAATTTCTTTCTACAATAACAAGTTATTAACCGTATTGCACCTGTTAATCAAGCATAAACTGTCCAACTGGTGAGCAAATAACTCGTGATAAAACTAACCAATAATATAGTCAGTTTTAGAGAAAACGGATCACAATTGCGAAGACAGACATAGTGATAAGAAACTGTGCAGAGTAGTAGGTTGTCATCACCACTTGGCGCGAAAATACCGATGTACTGCCAAATCGTTCGAAGGCAAGGACAACTCCGGACATAGTGAAGATGAAACTGCCGAGAACCGCGAAGGCCGATGATTGGGTCTTACCACTGGCGTAGTACTCCATCGCCATCCATAGCATTGTCATCAAAACAAAGATATAGCTAGCTACCGACCACTTTTCTTTCCCCAAATCGGGTTTAAAGAAGAAATAGGCACAGACGCCTACGCCAAATACGGCAAATGGCAACCAAGGTGTGAAGTGCCATGCTGCCATATTGATGAAGCCCAAAGCGTAACTAATTTGGGCAAGACAAAACAGTTTAATGCCCGCAACAAATTTGTCTTTTGGGTGCATTAAGATTAGGTCACCCATGAGTGACAATGAGAGACCGCCAATGATCCACTGGGTGTAGGGGAGGTGGCTTGCCGGAGACAGCATTAGCATCCCAATCATTGCTGTGATGGGTAGCGGTTTGGTCAAAAAGAATAACCACTTAGGGCCAGTCTTGATACTGATGATATGTATGAGCGCGCAAGCTACGACAATCAGCCACATACGATTAACTCTTGAATAGACGACTAAACGCTCATTTTTATGAGCAAGCAAAAAATGGACACATCGACTAGTAAGCATTTGGTTTGTTTTTGGTCATCGGCTTACATAACGACATCGAACTATCGCCTATTTGTTATTTTTTTAGCAGAAAAGTTCAATTTATATCGATTTGTCAGTTTGCGGCTAAATTACCATAAAAAAACGGTATTGTGTCTGCGCGGACACAATACCGTTAAAAAAGGCAGAAATTTGATAGATCAGGTCGTTATGCTACGGCGAGATCTAGGATCTTACGGCTGTTTTCTAGGTCAATCGCTTGGTTCTCGCCAAGAACGGTCATGCCGTGCTTTGATAGCTGTGCAATTACTGAGTCAATAGCGGCTTCACGATCATCACCGTAGCCTTCAAGTTGAGTTGCTACGTCTAGCTGATGATAGAAAGCTTCGATGGCTTGAATCGTGCGTTCTGCCAAATCTTCACTTTCTGATAAGCCAAATACGTTACGACCCATTTGCTCAAGCTTAGGGCGTTTGAACTGCATTTGGTTACGAAGTAGCGATGGTTGGATGATCGCTAGTGAGCGTGCGTGGTCTACGTGCCAAAGCGCAGTTAGTTCGTGACCAATCATGTGAGTCGCCCAGTCTTGTGGAACGCCACTACCAATAAGGCCGTTCAATGCTTGGTTTGCTGTCCACATTAGGTTCGCACGCCATTGGTCGTTATCACGTTCTGCGAACTGATCGCCGAGTACTTTTAGGTTTTTAAGTAGCGCTTCTGCATAGCCGTCTTGAACCATTGCGCCTGTTGGTAATGTTAGGTATTGCTCACAAACGTGAACCCATGCATCCACAAGACCGTTGATAAGCTGACGCTCTGGCAGGGTCTTCATTACGTCTGGGTCAAGAACTGCAAACTTCGGTTGAACTGCAGGTGCTAAGAACGCCAATTTATCTTGCGTTTCTTTCTTCGTGATTACCGCGCCCATATTTGACTCGGAACCTGTTGCAGGCAGTGTCAAAATAGCTGCGAGTGGTGTTGCTTCTGTTACTTGGTGTTTACCTACCATGATGTCCCAGCCATCACCATCGTACTTAGCCGCAGCTGCAACGTATTTAGAACCATCAATTACTGAGCCACCACCAACAGCAAGAATAAAATCAACATTCTGCTCTTTAACGGTCGCTACCGCTTTATCCAAGGTTTCTTTCGTTGGGTTTGGCTCTACGCCAGAGAATTCAAGCCACTCGCGACCTTCAAGTGCTTGTGCAACTTGGTCGTACACGTCGTTCTTTTTAATAGAACCGCCACCGTAGATAACCAGTACTTTTTGGTCTGCAGGGATTGCATCTTTGATTGCGGCAATTTGGCCTTGGCCAAAGAAGATTTGAGTAGGGTTGACGTATGAAAAGTTCATTATTAGACCTCTTGCTTCCAATGTGAGGATGGTTAATACATGCATATTAGTATGCGTTAATGGCGCTGAGTAGACCGATTTCTGCAAATTTATTGCCTATTTCTACAAATATACCGTTCTTGTGCTGGAACTGTAATCGGAACTCCAAGTATAGTGCGTGCATAACTATTGGAGTGACAAGATGAAGACACTTGCTGAGATCATGCAGCAGTACGCCACTAAATATGGTTTAGATGATTTAGAAGGCATTAAAGAAACCGCCATTGATGGTGTGTGGTTTTATCGCAGTAGCAAAGGCAATAATCGTCAACCTTTTGTTTATCAATCAGGGATTATTGTTTTAGGGCAAGGTTACAAGAATATTCATATTGGCCAAACGCCGGTACGTTATGGCCCTGACGATTATTTGGTTGTAGGGGTGCCTATGCCACTTGAGTGCGAAGCAATTTCTGTTAACGACGAGCCTTTGTTGGGTATTTCCATTGATATTTCTCCCGCCATGCTTCAAAAGTTGGTCAAAAAACTGGAGTCGCAACACTTCAGTAATACTTGTGAGGACGCTGCTCGTTGTGGGTTGAAATCGGTTCGTATGAACGATCAAATGCTGGATGCGTGCAAACGCCTAATGAAGGCATTGTGTAACGATCTTGAAGTCGCGATGCTTGGCGACATGCTTCTAGAAGAGATCGTCTACCGTACTTTGGTGAGTGAATCCGGCCATGTTCTTTTTGAGCTCGCACATCAAGAGGGGTCGTATGCGAGGGTTGCAAAAGCATTAAACCGCGTTCATCAGGAATACCATGAACAACTCAATGTACAAACGTTGGCTGAAGAGGCGAACATGAGTGTATCCGCGTTTCACCAAGCGTTTAGAAGTGTGACTCTAGAATCGCCTTTGCAATACATCAAAAAGGTGCGTTTAAACAAAGCTCGTGAATTGATTCAGCTTGAAGGAAGAAGAGTGAATGACGCCGCGAGACAAGTGGGCTATAGCAGTCCTTCTCAGTTTAGTCGTGAGTACAAGCGGCACTTTAACGAAACGCCAAGATCAACAAAGGCTTAGTGATCTTTATTTCAAAATTAGGACTTTTTTTGTGTTTTTTAATTATTTGCGATCGATATATTTATTTGAGTAATAAAATTAGTTATCGGTGCAAAATAAGATGTCATTCGTTGCAAAGTTTTAGTGGATTCTTGAGAGGTGTTGCTGAAAATCTATAAATTCTTAGTGTGAAACTCTGTACTTGTACTTAAGTTATTTTACGTCGAAACAAAAGTAATGATGCGCAGTATTTAAAGCGTATTTTGTATTGTACTAACAATAACTTAAGGAAGAGCAATATGCACCTTAGAAACGGGAAAGCAGTAAAGAGTGTATTTACACTCAGTACGTTAACTGCATCTTGTCTAATGGCCTTCAACAGCTATGCAGCCGTTGATTGTACGCCGTTAGCGGCTTGGGATTCGTCAAAGGTTTACAATGGCGGTGACCAAGTTCAACACGAAAACAGCGCATACAAAGCGCGCTACTGGACGCAAAACAACAACCCTGCACAGTCCGGTCAATGGGGGGAGTGGGAAAACCTTGGCGCTTGTGATGGTGGCCCAATTGACCCACCAGTGAATGAAGTTCCGACAGTTTCATTAACTTCACCTTCTGCGTCGGCTTCAATTACAGCAGGTGATGTTGTTACTCTTGCTGCGGATGCGGCAGATACGGATGGAACCATCAGTAAAGTTGAATTCTTTGTTGATGGCGCTCTAGTGGGTACGTCAACTGCAGCACCTTTCACAGCATCATGGACGGCGACTGAAGGCGCGCATGAATTCTCAACGAAAGCTTACGATGATAAAAACGCAGTGAGTGCGGCAAGTGCTGTAACCCTTACTGTTAACGCCGGTCAGCCTGGTAATGAAGCACCAACCGTTGACGTAGCTCTCTCTGCAACGACTGTGGATCTTGGTGGTACGGTAACGGTGACTGCAAATGCAGCTGATGCTGACGGTGCGGTTGCGAAAGTGGAATTCTTCGCAGCAGGTACGCTGATTGGTACAGCAACTGCTGCTCCTTATTCGGTTGACTTTACTGCAGCAACGGCAGGCAACGTCTCAATTTACGCGAAAGCGACAGACGATGCTGGTGCGACAACAGACTCTTCTCTTGTATCGTTAGTGATTAATGGCGGTGCGGTTACTTCAAACTGTCGTCCAGATGGTCTGTATCAAACGGCAGGTGTCGACGTTCCTTACTGTACTATTTACGATGAAGATGGTCGTGAACTAATGGGTACAGATCACCCGCGTCGTGTTATCGGTTACTTCACAAGCTGGCGTAGTGGGGATGACCCGCAAGCTGCATACTTAGTGAAAGACATTCCTTGGGATCAGCTAACACACATTAATTACGCGTTCGTGAGCATTGGCTCAGACGGTAAAGTGAATGTGGGCGATGTAACAGATCCAACTAACCCAGCAACAGGTAAAACATGGCCAGGTGTTGAAGTTGACCCAGCACTGGGCTTTAAAGGTCACTTCGGTGCACTTGCAACTTATAAGCAAAAACACGATGTTAAGACGCTAATTTCAATTGGTGGTTGGGCTGAAACCGGCGGTCACTTCGGTGCTGATGGTAATCGTGTTGCTGACGGTGGTTTCTACACCATGACAACTAATGCTGATGGCTCTATCAACCATGCTGGTATCGAGAAGTTTGCAACGTCTGCCGTTGAAATGATGCGTACCTACAAGTTTGACGGTCTAGATATCGACTACGAGTACCCAACGTCAATGGCGGGTGCTGGTAACCCTTACGATAAAGACTTCATGGAACCACGTCGTGCTTACTTATGGGCATCTTACCAAGAGCTGATGAAAGTTCTACGTGAGAAATTAGATGCGGCTTCTTCGCAAGACGGCATCCACTACATGCTAACAATCGCGGCGCCTTCTTCTGGTTACTTACTGCGTGGTATGGAAACGTTCGACGTTACTAAGTACCTCGATTACGTAAACATCATGACCTACGACTTGCACGGTGCTTGGAATGATCACGTTGGTCACAACGCTGCCTTGTACGACACTGGTAAAGATTCTGAGTTGGCACAGTGGAACGTATACGGCACGGCGGCATACGGTGGTATCGGCTACTTGAATACTGACTGGGCGTATCACTACTTCCGTGGTTCTATGCCAGCAGGTCGAATTAACATCGGTGTTCCTTACTACACTCGTGGTTGGCAAGGTGTAACAGGTGGTGATAATGGCCTATGGGGCCGAGCAGCACTTCCTAACCAATCTGAATGTGCTCCTGGCACTGGTGAGGGTGAGAAGAACAATTGTGGTCACGGCGCTATCGGTATCGATAACATGTGGCATGACACTGACCCTAAAGGCAACGAAATGGGTGCAGGTTCAAACCCAATGTGGCATGCGAAGAACCTAGAGAAAGGTATTTGGGGTTCTTACGCTCAAGCTTACGGCCTAGATCCTGTGAACGATCCAACGGACAAGTTTGTTGGTTCTTATACTCGTCACTATGATGATGTTGCGGTTGCACCATGGCTATGGAATGCTGAGAAGAGCGTTTTCCTATCGACAGAAGATAAAGCGTCTGTACAAGTGAAAGCGGACTACGTTATCGACAAAGAAATCGGTGGCATTATGTTCTGGGAACTGGCAGGTGACTACAACTGTTATGTACTAGACGCAAATGGCAACCGTACTGCAATCGACGCTACAGAACAGGCTTGTGCGGCGGGCAATGGTGAGTACCACATGGGTAACACTATGACTAAAGCGATTTACGACAAGTTTAAGTCTGCAACGCCTTACGGTAACAAGATCGCAACTGGTGCAATCCCAACTGAAGCAGTAGACATTGCAGTGAGTGTTGGTGGTTTCAAAGTTGGTGACCAAAACTACCCAATCAACCCTAAGATCACGTTCACCAACAACACGGGTCAAGCTATCCCTGGTGGTACGGAATTCCAATTCGATATTCCTGTATCTGCTCCGGATAACGCGAAAGATCAGTCTGGTGGCGGTCTAAGTGTGATTGCTTCTGGCCATACTCGTGCGAACAACATTGGTGGTTTAGATGGTGTAATGCACCGCGTATCTTTCTCGCTACCAGCATGGAAAGACCTACCAGCGGGCGGCACTTACGAGCTTGATATGGTTTACTACTTACCAATCTCTGGCCCAGCTAACTATACGGTGATTTCTGGCGGTAAAGAGTTTGCGTTTAAGTTTGAGCAACCAGACCTACCAATTGGTGACCTAAACTCTGGTACTGGCGGCGGCGGTGGTACTGAGCCGGGTACTTGTGACACTGCGGGTCTAGTTACTTACCCAGATCTTCCACAAACAGATTGGCAAGGTAACCCAAGCCACGCTAACCAAGGTGATAAAGTGATTCACAATGGTGTGGTGTACCAAGCAAATTGGTGGACAGCATCTGAGCCGGGTAGCGATGGTAGTTGGGCGACAGTATGTAACATCTAATCCGTTTTAATCGGTTATGGAAAAGCGCGCGATGTAAATCGCGCGCTTTTTATTATGGGAGATTAATAGTGTTACCAATGGCGAGTCAGTTAGAATTCATACCCCTCAGGGATAACCACGATGCCTTTTTCCGATACGTGGAATCGCTTTGCATCCTCGATCTTGTTCATACCGATTTGAGTGTGTGGTGGGATGCAAACATGTTTATCGATAATACAGTTCACGAGTTGGCAGCCTTCGCCTACTTCAACATCATCAAAAATAATGCTGTCCACGACAGTTGCGCTGTCTTGAATTCGCACATTCGATGCAATAACCGAGTGCTGAACTGAACCGCCTGAGTTGATTACGCCGTTTGCAATGATGGAGTTAATGAAAATACCCTCATTGCCAGTAGCAGAAGAAACGGTTCGTGCTGGTGGAAATTGAGCTTCATAGGTTCGAATAGCCCAATTGGGTTGGTACAAGTTCATCGGTGGAACGGGTTCTAACAAATCCATATTTGCTTCATAGAAAGAGTCAATCGTACCCACATCGCGCCAATAGCAGTCTTTGTCAACCCGGCCTTTGCTGCCACAAAATTTGTATGCGTAAACCGACTCGGTATCAATGAGCTTAGGAATGATATCTTTACCAAAATCGTGGCTCGACTCTTCGAGTTGCGAGTCTTGTTCGAGAGCGTCTTGCAATACATCCATATTGAAGATGTAAATTCCCATCGATGCGAGACTCTGTGTCGGATCATCAGGCAGAGTAGGTGGGCTTTCTGGTTTCTCGATGAAAGACTGCACCAAACCACTTTCATTTGTTCCCATCACACCAAAAGCGGCTGCTTCTTCTACAGGAACATCCATACAAGCTACAGTTAGTTTTGCTCCGTTCGATTTATGCTCTTCGAGCATTGCCGCGTAGTCCATTCGATAGATATGGTCGCCGGATAGAACGACAACGTACTTGGCATCATTACGGTCGAGAAGCCACATGTTGTGGTAAATAGCGTCCGCAGTGCCTTCGTACCATGCACCACCTTTGCGCATTTGGGGTGGGACAGCGGTAATGTACTCACCAAGTTCGGGATTAAAAACGGACCATCCATCTCTTAAGTGTTTTTGTAATGAGTGGGATTTGTATTGAGTGAGAACTAATATCTTTCTTAAACCTGAATGAAGACAATTAGTTAGTGTAAAGTCGATGATTCGGTATTTTCCTCCAAAGGGGACCGCAGGTTTTGCCCTATCATCGGTCAATGGACTGAGTCGAGAACCCATTCCTCCAGCTAAAATTACGGCGAGTGCATCTTGCATAATATTCCCTTTCCCTTGTCCTTCGTGTCCTGAAGCAGCGATAAGCCTGAGGAGTTAGCCAACTGCTTGCGTGCTTATATTTGACGTTATGTAATGCTACATAACGCATTACAAGATTCGAGCCACAGAATTTTTCTAATAGAATCAATGCGCTTTGAACAAAATGGAAGATTGGTTGCACTACATTAGGGAGTTAAGGAATATACCGTGCACTATATTGGTGAAAGGGAGGTGTGGAAGTAGGACCTTGGTGTTGGTTTACACTGTAAAGCTATTTAAAAACAGAGGATTAAGAGGGTTAAGAGGAATAAATGGAAAAATAGGAGTGTTGAACACTCCCATTCTATTTTTAAATTCGCATACCTTAAGACAGGCCGATAATATTGCCTTGATCATCAAGGTCCAAATTCATAAATGCTGGTTTATCTGGTAAGCCTGGCATGGTCATAACATTACCTGAAAGCGCGTAAACAAAGCCAGCGCCTGCGCACAAACGCAGTTCTCGAATTGGTACGCTAAAGCCATTTGGTGCCCCTTTAATGGCAGAGTCGGTTGTGATCGACAATGGTGTCTTAGCAATACAGACCGCTAGGTTATCAAAGCCGAGCGCTTCAAAGTGTGCTAATTGTTTTTTCGCTTGCTCGCTCATGTCGATAGTTGACGCCCCATAACCCGCTTCACACACTGCCATCAATTTTTCTTTTAGAGGCTGTTCTGGCGTGTAAAGGGGACGGAATGATGAGGGCTGCTCACAGGCTTCAACAACATGTTGCGCCAACTCAATCGTGCCTTCACCCCCTTGGACAAATGCCGTGCTCACGGCCACTTTTACATCCGGATTGAAACGTTTAACCAATGATTTCAACTCACTAAGTTCTTCTAATGAATCTTGAGGGAATTGGTTAATAGCGACGACCGCAGGAATACCATATTTATGGACATTGTTAATATGCCATTTTAGGTTTTCAAATCCTGCTTCTAATGCGGCTTGGTCAGGGTTAAAGATTGAATCCGGAATCGCCATACCTGGGCGAAGATCATAATGACCCGAATTGGCTTTTAGGCCCCGGAGTGTTGCTACGATTACCACACAGTCCGGGGCTCGATTCGCTGCCGAAGCTTTAATATTGCACGCTTTCTCGAAACCCATATCAGAACCAAAACCCGCCTCAGTGACAACGTAACTAGAAAGTTTTAATGCAATTTGATCGGCAATGATAGAGGAGTTGCCATGGGCTATGTTGGCAAAAGGGCCTGCGTGAATCAACGTAGGTACACCTTCCAACGTTTGCATGAGTGTTGGGGCAATGGTGTCTTTTAGTGTGACAGCCATAGCCCCTGCGACTTGTAGATCTTCCGTCGTAATCGGTTTGCCTTCTAAGTTGTAAGCGACAACAATCCGACCTATACGCTGGCGTAAGTCGTTTAAATCTTTTGCAAGCGCGAGTATCGCCATCAGCTCGGAAGCGGCAGAGATATCAAACCCTTCATCACGCTCAAAGCCGTTAATGGTTTTACCTTCTTCGTTCAGACCAATTTTCACCATACGCAGTGCGCGATCGTTATGGTCCATAACACGTTTCCACGTGATACGCTCAACGTCGATTTTAAGCGCAGTTAAACCCGTTCGTGCTTCAAATGCCTCATAGCCTTCTCGTTGTTCATGGTAAAGACGTGCATCCAATGCTGCAGAAGCAAGGTTGTGTGCTGCGGTAACAGCATGAATATCGCCTGTGAGATGAAGATTTAGTTCGTCCATAGGGGCGACTTGAGAGTAACCACCGCCAGCTGCACCACCTTTGACTCCAAAGACTGGCCCCATTGAAGGTTGGCGAATGCATGCCATGACCGATTGGTTAATCTTGGAAAGGCCTTGTGATAAACCAATAGTGGTAACGGTTTTACCTTCACCAAGAGGGGTGGGCGTGATTGCAGTAACCAATACCAATTTACCGTCTTGATTTGTATGAAGGCGTTGAAGGCACTGGGGGTAAACTTTGGCTTTATATTTTCCGTGTGTATCAAATTCGTGCGGTAAAAGGCCTGCGTTTGCGGCAACGGTAGCGATGGAAGATAACGGTGTGTTTCGGCAAATTTCAATATCAGACTGCATGGATACTCCAAAAAAATGGCTAACACGTAGCGAGCAACATTAGCCATCTGAGCTGCGGCCTTGTTGTTGCGCAAACGTTTGCGCGAGAATAATACTGGTAAAAAATAAGGTGTAAAGCAGTTCGTGAGCCTTAGCGTGCTACATCATAACAAAAACCACTAATTACTACGCTAGATCAAAACAAAAAGGCCACCAAATGGTGACCTTCGCATATTTATTGCTCTAAGTACTTGGTTCTTATCGATCCCAGTAGGTCTCTTCTAGACTATCTTCGCGTTCTGGTAGCGCACGTGATAGACGAGGTGAGTGTTGTGTCAGTACTTCGTAGCTTACGCGGTTTGCGTATTTACAAATTTGCGACAGAGAAGAGTAGGTTAGGCAACGTACTTCGTGTTTCTCTGAGTTTGGCACTTCTTTATTGTGGAATGAGTTAGCTGCCATGTCGTGCAACAGTGCAGAGAGCGCAGCGTCGCCAGCTCCATTCGTGTTTTTAATCTCAAGAGGGCCGCCAAGGTATGGACCAATGTGAGAGTACACTTTCATTGGATTCTGGCAGTCGTCTTTACGCATTGCACGGCTAAACTCAAACTTGTTGAAGTCTTCAATTGAGCCTTCAAGAATATCGTGAGTGGTTTCACGCTTCACTTTTTCATCCGTGTAGCCAGCCATGTAAAGGCCATCTGGACCAGCAGTGCAAAGAACAAGGTCCACCCATTCCAGAGCTTTGTTTGCAGCAGCAAGCGGATCATTCTCACCTGTTAACGCTGCTCCTTCTTCTTCATTCATTGCGACAACTGATACGTTCTCGCGAATGTACTCTTGCCACCATTTAGCATTACCTTCGATAACGTATTTAGTGCCTAAAGTCAGTACCACAGGGACTTCGTGTTTCTTTGCAAACTCGATAGCGCGTTGAACGGCTTGCGGCATCTGGTCTTCTTCTTTACCACGCATTAGGTAAGAAGAAACCACAAGAGCAGAAGCTTTGGTAAATACTTCTTCCGGGATGCTCTCTGGAGAGAGCTTGTTCATATGACCTTCATTGATTGCGAACGTACGTTCACCATCTTGAGTGATCAGTGTGTAACAGCGACCAATCGGACCATCTACGGTTTGTAGGTGGTTCAAGTTCATACGAGAAGAGGTACGGCATAAGTAGCGGTATGCGAATGAACCTACTTGGATGTTTTTAGACATCACACCAAGAAGTACGGATTTACTGTCTGCAAGTACCGAGTAGTTGTGAAGCGTGTTGCCGATTGTGTCACCAGGGTATTGGTGCGTAATCAGGCCTTGTTCAACGAGCTCTTCGTACAGTGCATCAGCTTTACTCTCTTCAAGAACGAGAGAGTGACCTTTACTTAGGTTATATTTTTCTAAAAACGCATCATCTACACGCGCTTCGATATCTACGATGGTTTGACCAACACCGACAACCGTTGGACGGTACAATTTAGGTGCTTGTCGAATTTGGTTTACTAATGGATCTCGAGCGTGAGTTGGGAAGTAGTGTTTAGATTTTCGCTGACCAGGAAACTTCATGCTTGTTCTTGAGTGAGAAAAAAAGAGGCGGGATTGTATCACAAAATTTTGAAAATCGTTCCGTTTTATTGCAAAGAAATTTGCCCGCTGAAAAATTCAACGGGCTGCTGTTTTTACAAACAATTTAGACTTAATTTGTCGGATTTACCGTCGGTTCTACATACGCTTTTGTTCCATAAAGAGGGACAGTAGACAGGCTGTGTTTGAAGCTGCCTTCTGTTTCTTTGGTCGTGTAAGACAAGTAAAGCAATGTTTGGTTTTCTGGATCGTAGATACGACGTACTTTCATGGTTTTGAAGAAGATACTCTTTGACTTTTTAAAGACCACCTCACCCGATTTGCTCTTGTCAATTTTTGCAATCATCTCTGGTGTGATATCGCCTGTTTGACGACATGAGATGGAGCTGTCACTTGGATCAGACAAGCTTAGGTTTGCTTCAATAGAGGCAATATGACAAGTCACACCGGTAACGACCTCATCTTGAAGATGACCAATCTTGATGTCTTTCATTGTGAACATGCCCAGTGAAACATCCCCAACTTCGTTATCGCTACATCCAGCTAATACCGTCACCAAACCCAAAGCAAGCAAGCTCTTTTTCATTTTTTCATCCCTTAAATAGGCAAATTTATCGAATCAATTTATCAGACGTACGCAGTTAAAACAAAATTTGGCGTTACCTCAGGAGTTTAGCTAGGTTTGTAAGAGGCTTCATGCTAATGTACCGCTCCATAACGGGTGACGCCTATATTTCTAATCAAAGTCCCGTCTTTACTCGCTGCCAATGAATAGCGTGTAGCTCTGAAGGTAATAAAATGAACGAACAACAGTTAGAAAGTATTCAACGTAAAAATGCATGGCTACATGACTTGGTCGAGGTCGAGTTTCCAACTAAGGAAAGCTTAGAAGGACGAGCGACTTACTTTCGTGCTCTTGAGACGCAAGAATACCAAGTTATGGGTAAATCAGAGTTACTCGATAGTGATAACGCGTTAGGCAAAGACGATATTTTCCTTGTTGATTTTCATCGACTTACTGTGATGTTTTCTATTCTTCAGTCACAACGTTGGGCGGATAAGCACGACCAAGAAATGATCATTGAGTACCTGACTCAAATCATTTTGACCCCGGATTTTGAACTGTATGTTGGCTTTAAAGAGGGTGAAGCTGTGGGAGCGGCGATTGTTAGCCAACATGAGGAAAATACCCTTATCTCTGACATCGCTGTTTCTCAAAAGTTAGATAAATCAGACTTTATCGCGGATTTAGCGAAAAAATTGAACGACGATCAAAAGTTGTATGAAACAATAATAGTAGAAAATTGATCAATGTCGTGCTCAGTTAAGAGTTCGACATTTAGTATGTGCAACATCATTTCTTCTCGGCTGGGTATCACATGGTTAAGCGTTTGACGCGTTTATTGGCTCTTTTATTGTGCCTAGGGACGGCTGCAGTCAATGCTGACGAAACTGATTGGGAAATCAAACGAGTACTGGTTTTACATTCTTATGAGCCGTCCTATCAATGGACGAGTGATATTCAAAATGGCATCGAAGAAGGTTTCGAACAGACCAACAGCGAAGTTAAACTGTCTATTGAATATCTTGATGCTAAACGTATTCACTCCGATGGCTATTTTCAAAGGATGGCCAACTACCTACAGCTGAAATATCAAGACTACGAATTTGATGGTGTCATTATCTCTGATGACGCTGCCTTGCAATTCGCCAAGAAATATTTAGCTAACGCTGAACGTTCGACGCCTTTAGTGGCGGTCGGTATCAACGATACTTCGGCAAACTTAGATACCTTGAGTTCTGCCGGAAGTGTGCTCTATGAGCAAGACCGTGTTGTCGAGAACATTAAGTTAATCAATCAAGTACGCCCACAAATCAAAAACTTGTATTACTTAGCTGATCGAAGCATTACCTCTGAATTAATTCACCAACGTGTTGTTGAAGAAATGCAGAAGTACCCACAGATAAATCTGATTGAGCTGCGTGATGAAACACTCGCTGAAGCTTCAAACATGTTGGCAAAGGTAAGCCCAAACGATGCAGTTTTATTGACGCACTATAATACCGAAGCAGAACACGGACATTACCACTCATATCAAGAAGTCGCGCATGTTATTGGCTCAAAAAGTGGAGCGCCAGTATTTGTGTTGTGGGAAATGTACTTGGAAGAACCCGGAATATTAGGTGGCTTTGTCAATCGCTCTAAGCAATATGGATATGAAGCCGCAGAATTGATGTCAGGTAAACTTGGTTTGTCGATAACAAAGGTGGATGATGAGCTTATCTCTGAAGCAGTGCTCGATTTCGTTGCTATTCAAAAATACGGCATCAGCCGCTTCGATATACCGAGAACGGCCCACATCATTAACGCGCCACCACCAGCAATTCAAGTCAACGTAAAGCTATTGCTGTTCGCCTGCGCCCTCATTATTTTGTTGTTTATGGTGATTGTCAGTCAGTTTATGACGATACGCCAACGTAAAGAAATTGATCGCAAAAATCGTAAGATAGTGACGTTGCAAAAACGTACCTTAAGCGTTCAAAAAGAAATGATCCACGTGCTTGGTGAAGCGATTGAATCCCGCTCGGGTGAGACCGGGCAGCATGTTAAACGTGTCGCGAGGTTATCCGCGACATTGG
Source organism: Vibrio sp. Sgm 5 (assembly GCF_026241575.1). Taxonomy (NCBI): domain Bacteria; kingdom Pseudomonadati; phylum Pseudomonadota; class Gammaproteobacteria; order Vibrionales; family Vibrionaceae; genus Vibrio; species Vibrio sp. Sgm 5. The sequence continues at coordinate 16,731 of NZ_JAPHPY010000016.1, read as the reverse complement.
CTGAGTTCTGCGGTTTGAGTCATCGTGAAGTCGAGATGATTGAAATTATAAGCCCAATGCACGATGTGGGTAAGATTGCGGTGCCTGAATCTATTTTAGATAAACAGGGCAAATTATCCCCCCAAGAATGGGAGGTGATGAAGCGACATACTGTGAAAGGTTATGAGCTGCTAAATAACCGCGAAGGTGAACTGACTAAACTTGCCGCTATCATCGCCTATGAGCACCATGAACGGTGGGATGGCACTGGCTACCCAAATGGATTGAAAGGTGAGGACATCCATCTATTTGCACGTATCGTTGCTATCGCAGATGTGTTCGATGCATTGCTGAGTGAACGTTGTTACAAGCGCGCTTGGACAATCGATGAGGTGGTAGAGTTATTTAAACGTGAGCAAGGTAAGCATTTTGACCCCGCGTTGTGTCAGTTAGTTCTCGATAATCTTGACGACTTTATAGAGGTTCGTTACTTATTCCCAGATAACGAGGTGTAAGCAAGCCATACCTACCGAGTGAAGTTTCATATTTCTTCAATTTGGATCTTCATTCGGTGATCTTGCTTAGAAAATCGTTAATTCCTCTTTCTCATTTCCACGAAATGCCAACTCAGTCGTTTAAACATTTTTAAACTTATCTATCATGAAGAAACATATTTAGTACCAATAAATAAGTCAATAAGATCAAATAAATTGGTTATTAGTGTTTTTTTATTATTTAGCGTCGGGGGAAGTCATGGCTATTAACAATATTAAGTGTGTTATTTTTGATTGCGATGGCACGCTCGTGGACAGTGAGCGTCTGTGTTGCCAAGCCTTGGTTAATGTTTTTAGCCAGTATGGGACAGAGATGACTTTTGATGAGTGTGTTGAACATTTTAAGGGCGGCAAACTGGCCGATATTCTACGCGATGCTAAGGTTCTGATGAATATTAACGTATCGATTGATGTGCTAGAGCCACAATATCGTGCTGAGTTGCAAAAACTGTTTGTTCGTCACCTACAACCAATGGATGGCGCTAAAAAACTGATTCAGTTTCTCGATGAGCACAATATTGAGTATTGCGTTGCTTCAAATGGCCCGAAAGATAAGATTGAGTACGCCTTAGAGCTCACAGGGTTGTTGGGGGCATTTAAGGGGAAAATCTTTTCCGCTTTTGATGCAAACAGTTGGAAGCCAGAACCTGATTTGATCATGTACAGCGCAATGAGCATGGGATTTTTACCAAGTGATTGCCTGTACATCGACGACACACCAAAAGGCGTTGAAGCCGGATTGAATGCGGGTATCAAGACCGTTCAGCTGTATAACGGTGCTGCTGTAAATCTCGTCGACGATGAGCGAGTCATTCGTATTCAGCACCTTGATGAACTAAAAGAGCAGCTCTTAGGCTGCTCCGTTTAGTGACATACGTTACTCAAACTGTGGATATGCTTGAATTTAGTTTGTAATAGTGGTGTTTGATGTAAGCATTGGATGGAAGAGAAGTTTTTAGTGTGAAACCCGCAAGAAGCACATGTGAATTTCTCACCATCTGATGAAATCATATATTCATCGCATTGGCAGAGCGGACACTGAAGATCTTCAGCGTTGTGAGCTTTGTTGTAATTATTCATATTATTCACCAGCAGCAAAATTGATTGGCAAGATCTAGAATAGCTGAACGCCTATCCTTTGAACATTCTTTCATCAAATACAGAAGATTATTTCGATTCACTTCAAACTAAATTATATCGGTGCTTTCTTTAAACTCAATTTAATTAAGTTCTCCCACTTTTGATACGAAAAAGAAATGACGAAACTTAGTGGTAATAATGAATAGATAACGTAATAAACAAGAAAAAGGGCTTCCAATTGGAAGCCCTTGTCGTAGGAAGCGGTTTGCTCTAAGCGGTACGATAACGCTTTAGTATTTCACCTAAAGAGTTTGATGCTTTGGTCAGATTGGTGACTCCCGATGTTGATTGCTCGGCGACTTCTCTGATGGTGTTTGATTGGGAGCGGATATCGGCCAGTTCGGAGGCAATGTCATTTGCGACAGCACTTTGCTCTTCCGCTGAAGTCGATATTTGAATACTCATGTCCATTAATGAGCGGGCCGAACTCGCAATCGAAGCTACATCGCCACCTATCTCATCAATCAAATGACTGCTTGTTTGTGCTTGTTGAACGGTACGGTTGGTGATCGAGGCAATGTTTTGGCTTTCCGTTTGTAGTTTTTCAATCATCGATTGAATCTCAACGGTGGCTTGTTGTGTTCGACTTGCAAGCGTACGTACTTCATCGGCTACCACTGCAAAACCACGGCCTTGTTCACCAGCACGAGCAGCTTCAATTGCAGCGTTTAAAGCGAGTAGGTTGGTTTGTTCAGAAATGGCATTGATTGTGGTAATCACTTCATTAATTTGAGTGGTGTTTTCATTGAGGCTTCCAACTGAAGCAGACGCCTGCTCAATATAGTTCGATAATGTGTCAATTTCAGATATGACACTCTGAACACGGATACGGCTCGTCTCAATTTGTTGTGTATCTTGATCGGACTGCATCATCGCTTGTTGAGAGATATTCGATACTTCTTTTGCGGATGCTGTCATTTCTTCCATTGCCGTCGCAACAGAATCAAGCGTTTGATATTGGTGCGTAATCTGTGTCTCACTCCGACGCATGTCTTTTTCGAAGGCCGTTGAAGTCTCACTCAATGTGTGTGCGTTGTTTTTTACGTTGTTGACTAGGTCAGTCAACGTATCCATCGATTTATCGAGTGCGCAGCCGATTGTTCCAAACTCGTCTCGGCCAGGATGAAAACCAAGACGTGAAGTTAGGTCGCCATCGCCGATTTTCTCAGTCGTCGTATACAGTACCCACAGTGCGCCGCCGATAAAGGTTGCGACCCAATATGAAAACAAACCAAATGGGACAATCCATAACATGCTAAGAAGGAAAGTTGTTAAAGCGTCTGTTTTAGCTTGTTTATATTGGTTAGATAAGTTTTGCGTTAACTGAATCGCTTGTCCGGATTCGAGTTGAGAGTATACCGTTACCGTACCATTATTGAATTTTGGGTTGTTTTGAGCGCTGACGTTTACCAACCCATCTATATTACGCAAATTTTCGGGTTGGGCTTGCACCACACCAGAAATTGTCGCTTGTGCAGAAGCAATTGAGCGTTGCTCAAATACCTGTATGTCATTGAAATATCGGCTTCCTGCCACTGAAGTTAGAGCTCCCAGAAATAGGAGGAAAATGGCCCACATTTTGTCGTTGATAGACATTTTAATGAATAGCTTATCTATCGTTCTAAACTCTACTTCTCTCATTTGTTACTCCATTTGAGATGAAAAGGATGGTGTACAAGTTATGCGACTATCGAAACAAAATATGCGATAGGAATCAGCAAAATATGTAACAGTCAGTTGATGTATTTCAAAATATGAGATCTAAATTCACAATAAACGGTTTGTCGTATCTTTTAATGACAGAAATATTGATTAACCATGACAATGAGCCTTTGTGTTTGTGGTGTCAGGCGGGTGGAGGGGGTTATAGAAGAGAAGAATCGATGCAAACGTTTACTTATGATTCCTGTCATAGCTTTCTAAATCTTTACTTCTCGCTGTCATGAATGTGTCATATAAAGTGTATAAAAAGGAGTTGCTGTCATCGATGAAGAAAAGAAATGACAGTGAAGATTGAAGCGGGTTGCTTCAGGAGATGTAAAACAAAGGAGGTCACAATGAGCGACCAATACCAAAACGACGAATGCCTAGAGTTGCTAGATGCACTTGAAATCGGTATTAACTTGTCGGAATACGTAGGCTCAGAAGACGAAGCCGAATAAGTACAATTAGTACTCTCACCGCGTCACAACAGACGTTATAATAAGTTCATGTAAGACGAGCCAAAAGGCCACTCACAGCGTCTAATGAACTTTCTAGCCCACCTGCATATTGCACAACATTGTAATAGCCATTTAATGGGAAACTTGCTTGGAGATTTCGTAAAGGGAGATCCAAGCAAGCAGTATCAAACTGACATTTCCAATGGCATTAAACTCCATCGCTTTGTTGACCGCATCACAGATCATCACCCCATAGTAGAAGAATGTAAGCCGCACTTTACTGGTGTCGCCCGTCGTTTTGCGCCTATTGCGCTTGATATGTTTTGGGATCATTGTTTGGCCAAACATTGGGACAGTTTTTCTTCTGAATCGTTAGATTCATTTGTCCACAAAGCTTTCAAACAAGTCGATGACCAAATCACAGATTCATTGCCATCAAGGTTTTTACTGATACATAACCGAATGTGGAGTGGTGGGTGGTTACAATCTTATCGCCAATTGGAAAACATAGAATTTGCGTTACATCGAATGTCTCAACGTACGCCTCGTATGGCGGATCTCACCACAACGTTTGAAGTATTGGATAAAGAGTATTCAACGTTAGAAGCAAAGTTTCCTGCGCTTTATCAAGATGTTCTGAGTGAATCACGAGAATTCTACCAACAACTGATCAATTCATAGATTGGCAGAGTCTAAAGGTAGTCGGACTATCAAGGCTCTGGTAAACTCTGCGCTCCAAAAATTATGAGGTTTATCATGTCCGTTAATTTCGCTGATCTTGGCATTGAACAACATTTGGTGGAGACGTTAACTGGTTTAAATATCGTTACTCCAACACCTGTGCAGGAAAAATCTATCCCGCATGTCTTGGCCGGAAAAGATCTACTTGCTGCAGCTCAAACAGGCACAGGTAAAACCGCCGCATTTGGTTTGCCAATTATCCAAGCCGTGCAGCAAAAGAAACTGAACGGAACACCTCAAGCTCTGATTTTGGTGCCGACGCGTGAACTTGCTCAACAGGTTTTCGATAATCTAACGCAATACGCTACCAACACTGAGCTTCGCATCGTTTGTGTCTATGGTGGCACAAGCATTGGCGTACAAAAGAATAAGCTTGAAGAAGGAGCTGATATTCTTATCGCGACTCCTGGACGCTTACTTGACCACTTGTTTAACGGCAATGTAAACATTTCAAAAACGGGAATACTTGTCCTTGATGAAGCCGACCGTATGCTAGACATGGGCTTCTGGCCAGATCTTCAACGTATTCTTCGTCGCTTACCTGAGAGCAAACAGTTCATGCTATTCTCTGCGACATTTGAAAAACGCATTAAAACCATTGCTTATAAATTGATGGATGAACCCGTTGAAGTCGAAGTGTCTCCACCAAATACGACAGCCGAAACGGTAACGCAAATGGTGTACCCAGTTGATAAGAAGCGCAAGCGTGAACTATTGGCGTATTTGATTGGATCTCGTAACTGGCAACAAGTGTTGGTATTCACTAAAACCAAACAAGGTAGTGACGAACTGGCGAAAGAGCTTAAGTTGGATGGTATCAAAGCTGTGTCGATTAATGGTGACAAGTCGCAAGGTGCTCGTCAGCGTGCACTTGATGAGTTTAAATCGGGTAAAGTTCGCGCTTTGATTGCAACTGACGTCGCCGCGCGTGGCTTGGATATCCAGCAACTAGAACAAGTAGTGAACTTTGATATGCCTTTCAAAGCTGAAGATTATGTTCACCGAATTGGTCGTACTGGCCGAGCTGGTAAATCTGGTTTAGCTGTGTCTTTGATGAGCCGAGATGAAGAGTATTTGTTGCACGCTATTGAGAATTTGCTCGATCAACGTTTACCACAAGAATGGTTAGAAGGTTTCGAGCCGAGTCTAGTTGAAGAAGTGGAACCTGAAAACAATAATGGTGGTGGCCGACGTAAGAGCCGTTCATCAGAAAAACGTAAACTAAAAGCGAAATTAGCGATTCATAAAAATCGTGGTAAAAACCGCCGATAGAAAAGGTGATGGCGTCTATCAGTAACTCTGATTACGCCGTCTTAGCTTCTTGGTAGGCTTCAAGGGGTTGAGGCATCGCCAATAAGTAACCTTGATACATATCGAAACCGAGTTTTTCATTAAGCTAAGTTGATGCTCGGTTTCAATTCCTTCAATAACGGTTTTTGAACGAATATCTTTTGCGAGATTGAGTGCTTCCATCAAGCAAGAAAAGTCCCCATTTTCATATCTGAGTAAAAGTGACCGGTCAATTTTAATGATATTCGGTTTTACGCATCGAACTCGCTCAATGGTAGAAGCGTCAATTCCGTAATCATCAATCGCCAGAAGATAACCATTGTTGCTCAACTCCTTCGTGGCTTTATATAAGAAAGCTTCATCACTGGCATCTAATTCCACCAATTCCATGACGATCTGCTCCCGCCTTAAATCAGCTTCAATAATCGCTTGTTTGAGTAGATTGCTGTATGAAACATCTTTTGCCAACATTTCCGCGGCTTTAGGCAGAACATTCAAAAACAGCTTCTTATTACAAAACTTTGATTGACCAAAGTTACTGATGTGAATGAGACGGCTGAGACGTTCAACATTGATTTGGTCATGGACGGGGATAGTGTTTGAATGGAAGAACTGATCAGGTCTGATCATTAAGCCTTCTTGGTTACTAATTCTAACCAATGCTTCGAGACCGATGATGGAAAGATCTTGTTTATAGATAGGCTGAAACACACTACGCAACGTGAGTTGATTGTATTGTGCTATGTACTGCCCATCGGGTTGCTTCGATATGCAGCCAAGCAGCTGCGAAATACTCATCATTATTGTTGTAACCTAGACCAATGCTCTTTACTGATGCTTAACTGATTGTTGTGCATCTAGTTTTACTTCAGTAGTTTGAATCTAAGCGTGGGCTTGCTCCAAGGCAAGAGAGTTAACACTCGATAAACAGAAATATCGACCAGCATCAAACAAATGGATGAACAAGCTGATAATCTACCCGTTGCAATTTGATACTACCACTGTAATACCGCATAAAGTTGGAGGTATTTTCTGACCAATTGTTGTTTGTTTGAACGACGCAAAGGGTGGCCAAATTTAATGTAGCAAGGGCTAATCCCAAACCTACCATCCAAAGAATTGCTCAACTGCGATTCACTTGTAAAGAGCGTGATTCCTTGCTCGGTATATTCATTAATTGGCTCAGGAAGTTCACCCATCCACCAGTGTAAAAGCTCTCGACTGGTTTTACTGCGGCTAATCCAATGGTCACTGACCAAAAACAACAAATCATTGGGTTGTAGCGCATACCCATATTCACTTTGCCATTCGGTAATAGAGGAGAGCAGGTTCTCTCGGCAAGAATTTCCTGCGCTCACCATATGGTGGCTTAGTACCCAAACCGTACCCATTTCAGAAGAAATACGATAATGATGAGGTAAATCTGGTGCATCGAGCACTTCGATTGGTTTAATGACACTGCTGTAGCCAAAATGGCGGAAGGTGTGTTCCATACGCCTTGCAAACGCGAGTCCAAGGTGATGTTCACTCATGCCTTGGTTATGCACCGCAGGATAATGCTTCTCACAGAGTTTGAGACAATCGTCCTGAAAATCATTGACACTTTGGATGACTAAGTCGAGTAGCAAAGAATATCCCTTAACGGTTAACAAAATGAACGGCGAAAGGTTAGCATAGTCCTTTTAGGATAGACTAATTTGGAGAGGCAACTTCTTGATCTAAACATCAATTTTGAGAATGGAACAGTATAGGTAGAACATGATCAAACTAGAAAGAGCACAAAAAGAAGCATTGGCGACAGCGATACAAGATTACATGCAAGACGAGTTGGAAGTGGAAATAGGTCAGTTCGACAGTGAGTTTTTGATTGACTTCATCACTGAAAAATTAGCGCCTATCTACTACAACAAGGGCATCGAAGACGCCAAAACCGTGATCGAACGACGCATGTTAGAAATGACGGATGAACTGTATGAGATAGAGCAAGAAGTTCAACTCTAAGTGTCAGTTTTTTAAATGATTTGAAGTTCCTTCTAATTTTTCGAACAACTTGTTTAAAAAGGTGTTATTGGTTAGATGTAAAGGATGGTAAATAATCTGTTGCATACAAGGTAAATAAGTTAATGTTGTGTTTCTTGCTCAACATCAACTTAGGAATATATCTAGGACGTGAGATGGATACACTGGTAAAGAATTACAACCTAACTGCACGATTTATGCATTGGCTATCTGCGCTTTGCATAATCGGTTTATTTGCTGTGGGTTTGTGGATGGTCGACCTTAGCTACTACAGCGAATGGTATCGCACTGCACCACATTATCACCGCTCTGTGGGCATTTTATTAGCAACCCTCACTTTGGTACGCATCGTATGGAAGCATGTGACGGCGTCACCAAAAGTGGAAGGGAAACCTTATGAAGTAGTAGCAGCGAAAGCCGCACACGGTGTGATGTATCTATTGCTCATCACCATCTTTATTTCAGGTTACCTCATCTCAACATCTGATGGTCGCGGTATCGAAGTATTTAATTGGTTTACGGTGCCAGGGGCGGGGGAATTGTTTCCCGGTCAGTCGGATATTGCAGGTGAAATTCACTTCTATGCAGCTTGGGCAGTAATCCTAATGGCAGGTTTACACGCAGCTGCTGCACTCAAACATCACTTTATCGATAAAGACAACACATTAAGAAAAATGTTAGGAGCTTCAAAATGAAAAAGTCACTTTTCGCTACAGGATTAGCAATCGCTATGGCACTACCTTTTGGTGCTAACGCTGCAGATTACGTTATCGATACGAAAGGTGCTCACGCATCAGTTAACTTTAAAGTTAGCCACTTAGGTTACAGTTTCATCAAAGGTCGTTTTAATACATTTTCTGGTGACTTTTCTTTTGATGAAAACAACATCGCAGATTCGAAAGTAAATGTAGTGGTTGATACGACAAGCCTTGATTCAAACCATGCAGAGCGCGACAAACACATCCGTAGCGGTGATTTTATTGATGCCGGTAAGTTTGGCGAAGCCACATTTAAGAGCACCAAAGTTGTCGACAAAGGCGACGGTAAGCTAGATGTAATAGGTGACCTAACGCTACATGGTGTTACTAAACCAATTACGATTACTGCTGAATTTGTTGGTGCAGGGAACGACCCATGGGGTGGTGAGCGTGCGGGCTTTATTGGTCAAACTCGTCTAGAACTTGCTGACTTCGAAATCCCAGTAATGGGTTCTTCTAGCTACGTGGATATGGAACTGCACGTAGAAGGTATCAAAAAGTAACCTTCTTGCAGTACAACAGAGTTTCCAAATGATGAAAGCGCTCTTAATTAGAGCGCTTTTTTATTGGTGCCAACCGTATATTGTCAGTATTTATATTGTTTATGCGGTTTCTAGAACGTTATCTTCAACAAGGTTTAAGCGTTCGCCGTAAACTGGGCGCAGAGCTTTAAGCACTTCATTACGTGTTACAACGCCAACCATCAAGCCATTTTCTAGAACAGGGAGTACCTGAGGTTTGCTTACTTTGATGCTTTTTGCTCGCTCTTCTAGAGAAAGAGAGGTTAAGCGTGTAGCCATCCCCATACTTGTTGTCGGGTATAGTTGTTCTTTGTCAATGCAAAGGAATTCAACGACATCAACTAGGCGGTCATTGGCATCAATTGCCACGACATTACGACTCATCAAATCTACGACTTTCTGCTCGTTAGCAGGAATGTAGTCTTGGCACCACAATTCAACCATCACATCATGAGCAGAAAGGAAGCCAACAAGACGGTTTTGAACATCAACAACAGGTGCACTGATTAGATTGTTATCCAATAGGGTATCAAGTGCAGTTGCTACTGGCATTTCTACGCTTAGCGTAACTGGCGTTGGGTTCATGATTTCTTTAACGATAGATGCATTTTTCATAGTGCTTTCCTTAACTGACGTGAGTGTTGTAGTGTTTGTAATTGATGCAACTTTTGCTGCTTTTAATTCTGGGCGACGGTAAATGCACCAGTTAGCTAAGCCAACTAAGACGGCACCACCGACGATGTTGCCAAGTGTCACTGGAATTAAGTTTGCAGTAATAAAGTGACCGACATTTAAATCTGCGTATTGAGAAGCTGGTACGCCAACAGCAGTCCAGAACGATTCCGGTGCGAAGTTTGCGATAACGATACCCAGCGGTACCATGAACATGTTTGCAACACAGTGCTCAAAACCACTGCTGACGAACATGGCAACTGGCATGATGGTCATTGCGGCTTTAGTCATTGCATTTGCAGAGCTGAATGTCAGCCAAATAGCTAAACAAACAAGTAAGTTACAAAGAATGCCCAGTGCGAATGCTTGTACTAAAGTGTGGTGCAATTTATGTTGTGCGATGTTCAGTGCATTTAAGCCCCACTGACCCGCGTCCATTGTGTACAAGCCTGCCGCACTAACGAGAGCCAGTAAGAACATGGCACCAATAAAGTTACCAACGTAAACTTTGCCCCAAATCGAAAGCATTTTGCCGAATGAAATTTGTCTGTTTGCCCAAGAGATGCTCGAAAGCACAGAACTGGTAAACAACTCACCGCCGCAAATCACGATGAGAATTAAGCCCATACTGAACGCTAAACCACCAGCAAGACGACTAAGACCCCAACCAGCGTCAGCACTGCCTGTTGTTACTGTGATGTAGAACAGGAAAGCCAATCCGATAAATGCGCCTGCCATGATGGCCAAACCCAGTGTCATGCCGCTGGTTTTATTTGCCTTACTTAGCGCAAACTTCTCAGCTTCAGCCATCATTTCTTTTGGAGAAAAGTATTGATGATTTTCAGAGCTGCTCACCGCCATGTTGACTCCTTAGTTTGTGGTTCCATAGAAACTCCTTAGTTAATGAAATCGAGGTATGTAATGCGCTCGAAAATGAAGGTGTTAATTGTGTTTTGTTGCGGTGTTCCCGAACCGCATATCCAGATTAAGCACTCAGGACGTACAGGTAAAATTGATAATATTTAGAATCCTCATCAAATTATTTGATAAGTTTTGTAGGGTAGGTAAAATGAACCTCATTGCGTATTTACGCATGGATTTTGGGGTCGCGAGGGTATGAGGAATACTCGCCAATTAGGGAGACAACTTTGCGCTACTCACTTAAGCAATTAGCGGTTTTTGACGCAGTTGCAGACACCGGCAGTGTAAGCCAGGCCGCAGATAAACTGGCTTTAACACAATCAGCGACAAGCATGTCGCTTGCGCAATTAGAAAAAATGCTTGGCAGGCCTTTGTTTGAAAGGCAAGGCAAGCAAATGGCCCTAACGCATTGGGGGATGTGGTTAAGGCCAAAAGCTAAGCGTTTATTACAAGACGCGCTGCAAATAGAAATGGGATTTTATGAGCAGCATTTGCTGAGTGGGCACATTCGATTAGGTGCCAGTCAAACTCCGGCAGAACACTTGGTTCCTGACCTTATCAGTATCATTGATAACGACTTTCCAGAGATGCGAATCTCACTTGGAGTACAAAGTACGCAAGCCGTTATTGATGGAGTGTTGGATTACAAATACGATTTGGGCGTGATTGAAGGGCGTTGTGACGATAACCGTTTGCACCAAGAAATTTGGTGTCGTGATCATCTTACTGTAGTCGCAGCGTCTCACCATCCGTTTGCTCGTAACGATTCGGTTAGTCTTGCTCAGTTAGAACATGCAAAATGGGTTTTACGTGAGCATGGTTCTGGTACTCGCAAGATTTTTGATAGCTCTATTCACCATCTCATTGAAGATCTCGATGTTTGGCGTGAATATGAACACGTCCCAGTGCTACGCAGCTTAGTAGCGAACGGTCAATATCTTACTTGTTTACCTTACCTTGATGTAGAGCGATACATCGAAGCGGGTGAACTGGTGGCACTAAACGTACCTGAACTAAAAATGGATCGAACGTTGTCGTTTATCTGGCGTGCGGATATGGCGGAAAACCCATTGGTTGATTGCATCAAGCGTGAAGGTCTACGAATGATGAAAGGTAAACCTTCGGTGCTTTAAACGATATCTGATATAAATTGACCGAATTTTTCAAAAGGCTCTGCATTAGGCAGGGCCTTTTTTGTGATTTTTGATCAATTCATTATGATTTTGTTATTTTCGAAATCTGTTGATTTATCGGTTGCGTCAAATTTAACGTGTAAAAAATGAAACGATATGAAGTTTAATGTGATCTTAATCACCGAAGTGATAGGGCTATATGCCTAGTATTGACTGCCTGATTTCAATGTATGAAGGCAGTTCTCAAACCAATTCGGTACGAACTAGCAAGCGGGTAAGAATACCATGACAACACTTTTAGCAATCTCTATTACTACTGGCATTCTCTCTGGCGTGTGGGGCTGGATCGCGATCTCCCTAGGCCTGTTATCTTGGGCTGGCTTTCTTGGCTGTACAAGTTACTTTGCATCCCCGACAAGTGGCTTAAAAGGCTTAGGAATTAGCTTAATTACCAACTTGAGTGGTGTTTTTTGGGCAATGGTGATCATCTACGGTTCTACTTACGCTGGGCTAGAGATTCTTGGCTACGTAATTACTGCTGTTGTTGCGTTTTTCATGTGTATTCAAGCCAAGCAAGCTTGGTTAGCGTACATTCCTGGTACTTTCATTGGCTCATGCGCGACTTTCGCTGCTGATGGCAACTGGCAACTTGTCGTTCCATCACTGATTTTAGGTGGTGTGTTTGGTTACCTGATGAAAGCGACGGGACTTTGGATACATGCGAAATCAGCCGCTACTTCTTCGCTTGCTGAGCAAGTACAGTAGTGAACCCCCGATCTTATTTGTATCCACTGTGTATTGAGACTTATCCCGCTCAATACAGTTAATCAAAATTATTGATTCTTGATACGAGCACACCAAATTGGTGTGCTTTTTTTATGTTTGTATTTCCGTCCGCTTATCTGCAACACAAGTCATGGGCACGATCAGGTGTTGCCGTTCGCCATCGTTACTACTCGTTTTAGGGTCCAACGAAGCAAGACAGGGATGCATTCGACACCTCGTTCTTCGCAATGGGCAACGATAGCAAGGGCTAAATCTGGCTTCGCTTGTTTCTTCAAAACACGATTAACCACTTTTTTCGCAGGGATCGGGTGGTCATGAGGGATCTTAACAATGTCTTTAAAGAACAATTCGAACCCGTTGTTATACAAGAAGTGTTCAATGTCTCGATCTGGCAATTCGGTTAAGCGATGGCGTTCCTGATCATTATCTAAGTGCGCTCGAACCGTATGTGCGTATTTTTTCCCCGCAGGGTCTCCATCGGTAACAACGTGCCAATCAATCCCAAACTCTTTGGCCACTTTGATGAGTGACTTCAAACCAGACTGTGCAAACTCAACAATTTGAACACCCTCCGCCGCTAAATCATATCCGCATTGGCGGGCGAGTTCGTTAAATAGCCATACTTCAGTTTCTCCCTCAACCAATAACCAACAGCGAGCAAAGAGTGCACCTGCCCGGTGGAAGCGAATATGGAAGCCAATCCGTCTCAATTGATCGACACTAAATCGGTTAGTATTGAGTGACTTTGCAACGGTCTTGTCTGATAAACGAACTAAACGTCGGATAGAGGCCAATGGAACAGAACCGAGCAAACGGGCACTGTTGGTGGTAAGAATCTTCTGCATTGGTAATAGCTGCAACAAACTCCAAGCACGCGATAAGTGGGTAGGGTGTAAACGACCTTCCGGATCTTCAATGATCAAAATAGGGCGAGCGCAGCGCCTCAAGTCGGTTGGACCTTTTGCTTGCAAATACGCGTTTAGTAAGCCCATTAAAAGCAATCGACTTTGTTTGTTGTTGGTTTCTTTAAGAAACTGCGCAAGGCCTTTTTCAGAGGAGGGGCTCGCATAGAACAATCCGTCGCGTGGCTTTCTTGGGTTGCCTTTTTTAACACTTCGGAAAGCAAAGTAGTGTTCAACCAAAGTTTGCATGGAGCCTAGACTACTTCGTACCTCACCTTTGTTGACGTGGCCGGGCATGGCAACTAAACGACGACAAGTGTTGTTAATCCGCTTTTCAATACGTGCATTTTTGCTGTCTCCATTGGTGGGAGGAGCAGGGAAACGACGTGAGTCGCGTAAACGAATCACTGGATGCAGCGTCATGAGTTCAACCGCGAGCTTTTCTGAATGGTGCAGTTGTTTTGGTTCGCCGTCGCAATCTAGAAAGGCGTACTTTGTCGTCGTGTTATGGCCGTCTCGCGTGGCACTTATACGGTAATAAATGACGTGCTCATTGTCTGCATTGATACACCATGTCGGCTTTATACGACGGTAACGACCAGCATTCACTTCTTGTTTATCTTGCGCCTTAAAACACAGGATAATTTGTAAATGCTGCGATTGCGGATGGGCGATGGCGTAGTCAACGTGGAAATCAGTCATCTCAAACTGATAAAGAGAACCGTCAGCAGGAAGGGCAAGCGAAAGCGCATCAAGTAATGATGATTTGCCCCAAGTATTTTCACCAATCAAGGTGGTGAGTTCGTCAAAAGAGAGTGAAAGGCGTTTGATGCCTCTAAACCCAGAGATTTCGATGCGTTCTAGTCTCATCTCACTCCTCCTTGCAATTATTTGAATTATAGAGAGTTCTTTTGCTTCTCCTAAGCATATATGAAATTGGTCTAATCGAGTTAAGCTCAGTTCACAAAATTAAGAGCATTCACCCTAGGAATGCAGACCGTTTAGGCGTAAAGTCGCTTTCATAATTGTACGCAAGATGAATCTTGATCACGTTAAAATGAAATGACAATTTCTCTGTTTCATAAAATTCATGATTCTGTCATGATTCAATTCTAATAATTAAAAGGAATGAAAAGAGAGAAGATGACAATGAATAAAAATCATAAGCCAGTCAGAATCAAACTGGCGCACATCAATGACACACATTCCTACTTTGAACCAACGTCATTACAGCTAAAACTCAATATCGATAACGAACATACACTGGAGCCTTACGTGAGCGCTGGTGGTTTTTCGCGTATTGCAACGCGCGTAGAACAGCTTCGCGATGATGCTCAACGCCAAGGTCAGGGCATGTTGTTCCTTCATGCTGGTGACTGTTTTCAAGGCACGTTGTATTTTTCCCTATTTAAAGGCAAAGCAAACGCTGATCTGTTAAATGCTCTAAACATCGATGCCATGGCTTTAGGCAATCATGAATTAGATATGGGGAATGAGCCAGTCGCGTTGTTTTGTCAACGTACTCACTTTCCACTGCTTGCGGGCAATTGGGATTTGTCGAATGAGTTATCGAGCAAAGATCACCGTATGAGTGATTGTGACAATGTACTGAGCTTCGATACTGCAATTCAAAGTGCGCAATATTTGATCAAGGAATTTGATGGCGAGAGAGTGGCCATTTTCGGTTTGTCTATTGATAAGATGAGCGACATCGCAAACCCAGATGCGGATACACCATTCATATCTGCAATTGAAACCGCAAAGCATACGGTTGAACAGATTAACCAAGCGGGTATCAAAAATATCATTCTTTTAAGCCACTTAGGTTACGAAGGCGATCTTGAATTAGCATCCAAAGTAGAAGGTATTGGCATTATTGTCGGCGGTCACAGTCATAGGTTACAGGGTGACTTTACCGCTATTGGTCTAGGTCAAGACGACCCTTATGGCATTAAAGTTAATGACACTTACGTTGTGCAAGCGGGTTATCATGCGCTGACGATGGGGCATTGTGTGCTTGAGTTTGATGAAAGCGGCAAACCGACCATGCTAAATGGCCAAAATGAGTTGTTGCTTGGACGTCGAATCTTTTGGGACTCAACGTTAAACGAGCAGCTCGATCAAGGTGTGTTTGAGGAAGCGTGTGACTTTATTCATGGTCAGCCAAATGTGGTGGTGTGTAAGAAGCACCCTGAAACACAGGCAATTTTGAGTGATAAATACATTCCGCGAGTGCGCAAGTTGCAAGCACAAGTCATTGCAAACGTAGTGCAGAAAAAGCGTCATGTTCGAGTGCCCGATGAATTCGGTGGTAGCGAGCTTGCGCCATCCGTTGCACACTCCTTTCTTTATAGTTTGAACAAACGTGGTCATCAGGTTCAATTTGCAATTCATAATGCGGGTGGGGTGCGCACTTCTCTCAATCCGGGAAAGATCACCGTGGCAGATGTTGCCGGACGATTGTTGCCATTTGCCGTGCCAATCGGCTGTTATGATGTGCAAGGTAAAGCGATTCGTCTAGCATTGGAAGGCGCAATCAATAATGCACTCAACAATGGCGTTGAAGGCACTGGTTCTGGTAGCTACCCATATACGCATAACTTGAGCTTTGAATACGATGCGGGTGCGGCCAAAGGACAACGCATTAAAAAGTTAGAAATTTTTGATGGGGATCGTTGGTCACTGATTCAAGAAGAAGAGTGGTATCGCGGGGCATCCTCGGCCTACACAATGAAAGGTAAAGAAGGCTATGAAGCCTTGTTAAACATGAAAGGTGAAGGGTTTGTGAGTAACCTTTCTATGGCCGATTGTTTCATTGAATTACTGACCGATGAACCAAACTGTTTGAACGAAAATCACAAAGTTTATTCCCAAAAGAACCAGTAAAGCTTATTGGTATCCTTTTTGCTCTCTTTCTGTTGCACATGCGATTAAGAGGGAAGAGAGTATGTGGAAAAAAGATTGGGCTGATGCAGCGGTCGTCGTTGCGTGGGTCGCGGTTTGGTCAACACTGGTTTATTTTGTACCATTAACTGGTTTGTAAACCCGATAAGTCATCAAAAAGGAGCACAGCAGTGCTAATGCCGATCAGTTAAGAAATTAATAGACTGATCAATTGAACGATCCCACCAGTGTGTAAAAATCCGATAGACC
>NZ_JAPHPY010000169.1:0-212 GCF_026241575.1 Vibrio sp. Sgm 5 | reverse complement strand
TAGGGCTATCGCCAAGCGGTAAGGCAGCGGCTTTTGATGCCGCCATTCCCTGGTTCGAATCCAGGTAGCCCTGCCATATTACCCCTTTAAAGGGACGTTATTGAGGTTTTACCAATTCTCTCGATAACAACAATTAAGATGCGGTCGTGGCGGAATTGGTAGACGCACCAGATTTAGGTTCTGGCGCCGCAAGGTGTGAGAGTTCAAGTCTC
>NZ_JAPHPY010000168.1:0-212 GCF_026241575.1 Vibrio sp. Sgm 5 | reverse complement strand
GGAGTCTCCGTGGCTAAACTTCCTTTTTCTCCCGCCGATATGGAAGGCGCATATCGCTTTATCCGCAATGAAAACATCGATGCAAAAGACATCGCAGAAGCAGGCTTTCAATCAACTGTATCCCGAGCTAACGAGCATGAGGAATTACTCGCGCTTGAAGATACAACAACGCTCAGTTTTCCGCATCGAAGTATAAAAGATGAACTCGGGCA
>NZ_JAPHPY010000167.1:0-223 GCF_026241575.1 Vibrio sp. Sgm 5 | reverse complement strand
CAGAGCTCAAGGCTGGTTAGAAGCTTTTGACACTTTCTATTGCCTTAAGTAGTTGGCAAAAATCGAAGCAATCTTGAGTGCTGCTAATTTCATAGTTTAGAGAGTGGGCATCTAAATGAACGGTTGCGACCAGCCGCGTTCTTTCAGGGGTCAGTTGAATGATGATTCGGTTGTTGACCAACCCTTGGTGATGTTGAGAGTATCCAATCTCCTTTGAGAATTC
>NZ_JAPHPY010000166.1:0-242 GCF_026241575.1 Vibrio sp. Sgm 5 | reverse complement strand
AACGCAAGATTGCCTGTATCAATACCGAGTCTCTCCAATGAGCAGTAGCGCACAGTCAGAGTCTTATGTTCGTGTTGTTTCTGCTTCAACATATGCATCGACATCGCTACCGAGAATCACAGCTTCAACCACCGAGAATCAAGAAGTCGTCATCGACCTTGAAACGGAGTTAGGTGCTTCGATGCCCGATAGTAGCTACGAGTTGCAAGAACAGGTGGTTGTTATTGGTAACGGAAGTGCGA
>NZ_JAPHPY010000165.1:0-248 GCF_026241575.1 Vibrio sp. Sgm 5 | reverse complement strand
ATTCGAGCTCTCCACGTACATTCGACGTTACTTTTTGCACCACAAAGTCAGACCATTGTTGGCCTGATAGAGCAGCAACGATGGAGCCGAGATATTACTAAGCGTGGGCAAAAGCACCAACACGCGACTCGTCCTTATAAGGAGAAAGAGAGTTACAAATGGGAGCAAGCTTCTCGCCGTGTCGTTGAACGCCTAGGGGATAAAATGTTAGATGTTATCTCGGTCTGTGACCGAGAAGCTGACCTATT
>NZ_JAPHPY010000164.1:0-253 GCF_026241575.1 Vibrio sp. Sgm 5 | reverse complement strand
GAGCGACACACGAGGTTCGAACTCGTGACCTCAACCTTGGCAAGGTTGCGCTCTACCAACTGAGCTAGTGTCGCATATTCTCAAGAGAGAATTGGCTGCGGAGCCGGGATTTGATCCGGGCGGCGCATCCGTCGACGGCCTGAGGGTTATAATAAATAACGATCAAACTGTCTTGAATTTGGTTGCGGGAGCCGGATTTGAACCGACGACCTTCGGGTTATGAGCCCGACGAGCTACCAGGCTGCTCCATCCC
>NZ_JAPHPY010000163.1:0-259 GCF_026241575.1 Vibrio sp. Sgm 5 | reverse complement strand
AGAGCTGCTCCAAAGGAATACTAAAGTGATACTATTCTATCACTTTGAGTATAGCAAGCTCCATGACGGCTAACGCCGCGTTAAGTAGTGAGCAACGCCACCAACATACTTAAACTATTGTGCCGTAATCACTAAAGCTGAATCAAACCGAAAATGCCGAGCGTTGCGAATCTGTCTTAAACGCTTTGTGTACGCCCAGCATGGGCATGAACTAATGAGGTGAAAGTCCTCTGTAGGAAAATCACCATTTAATTCTCAA
>NZ_JAPHPY010000162.1:0-260 GCF_026241575.1 Vibrio sp. Sgm 5 | reverse complement strand
GAAGCTTGTGGCGGTGCTCATTGGCTCGCTCGTAAGTGTGGTGAATACGGCCATCAAGTTCGACTCATTCCTCCCCAGTACGTTAAGCCTTATGTCAAAGGCAACAAAAATGATTTCATAGATGCATCAGCAATCGCAGAAGCCGCTGGTCGACCAACAATGCGGTTTGTCGCGGTAAAAAGTGAAGAGGCCCAAGTCATCGCAGCGATTCATCGTGTCAGAGATGGGTATATCAAGGAAAGAACAGCCGCGATGTCTCG
>NZ_JAPHPY010000161.1:0-263 GCF_026241575.1 Vibrio sp. Sgm 5 | reverse complement strand
TGACTTTGTGGTGCAAAAAGTAACGTCGAATGTACGTGGAGAGCTCGAATTCTATCGCCTTGATTAGTATGCCCGAGCTCCTCTTTTATACTTCGATGAGGAAAACTGAGCGTTGTTGTATCTTCAAGTGCGAGTAATTCCTCATGCTCGTTAGCTCGAGATACAGTTGATTGAAAACCTGCTTCAGCGATGTCTTTTGCATCGATGTTTTCATTGCGGATAAAGCGATATGCGCCTTCCATATCGGCGGGAGAAAAAGGAAG
>NZ_JAPHPY010000160.1:0-266 GCF_026241575.1 Vibrio sp. Sgm 5 | reverse complement strand
GCGATACGGATTAAGCGAGCGGTTGCGCTTATCCCACCACGAGAAGGGGCTGCATTCTGGGAACAAGGACACCCTCGTAATTTAGCAGTAGGTTGTCAAAAGCTCTACGGCTCCAACAAGAAATGGAAAAAGCGGTATGGCTATCACAAGCGCTCACTATCAGAGACAGCAATGTACCGAGTAAAACAGCTGCTAGGTGGGAAATTAAGCCTAAGAAATTACAATGCTCAGGTTGGCGAGACTTACGCTATGATCAAAGCGCTGAA
>NZ_JAPHPY010000015.1:0-104504 GCF_026241575.1 Vibrio sp. Sgm 5 | reverse complement strand
GAGTTGAGAATTAAATGGTGATTTTCCTACAGAGGACTTTCACCTCATTAGTTCATGCCCATGCTGGGCGTACACAAACTGTTTAAGAATGATTCGCAACGCGTGGCATTTTTACTATGCGTTGATTTAAGTGTTTAAGGTGGTATGCGGTGGCTTCGGTATTGCGTTGCTCACACCTTAACAGGGCGTTAAACGACATATGGAGGCTAATCAGGTGAAATTGAGTTTGATAGCTTTGCTGTTATGCATGAGTTCATTTTGTTTTGGAGGCAATTTGGGCAAAGGGAAAGAAGACGCACAACACTTATTTGACTCGGTGCTGCCTTTTGCGGAAAAAATGTTAGCTGAGTATGGAGAGTTTTATCCATATGGTGCAGCGATGACTTTAACTGGAGACGTTGTTGATGTATCGGTCTTCGAAGGGAGCGAATGCCCACCTTCATCTGAGATCATTGATTTGCTCAATTCTGCCTTTCTTACAGCAGCTGCAAATCGACAATATAGCACCACCGCGGTAGTTTACGATGTTCGTATTACGCTTCCGTCAGGTAAGGTTTCAGATGCAATAGCCGTTAATCTTGATCATAATTCTGGCTATTCTATTGTCGTGTACTTGCCTTACAAAAAAGTAAACCAGGCTATAGAGTACGGTGAACTATCAGTTCAAGAAGGTCGTGGAGCAATATTTAATTAAGCGCGTGATATGTGCGTTTAACAAACTGTTCAAGAGGGATTCGCAACGCGTGGCATTTTCACTATGCGTTGATTTTAGTGATTAAGGTGGTGTGCGGTGGCTTCGGTATTGCGTTACTCACCCCTTAACAGGGCGTTAGTTTGCAAGAGGAACAACGCAGCTAAATCGCAAGATCTAGTGGTAAAAGCTCAAAGTTGAAATTGTCGTTTCGGCGTTCAATTTTAGTGTTAACTTGAGTGGTGTAAACTCAAAATTGGTATCGTTTCAACGGTTGATTTGTTCTTTGGTGCGGCGACTTTTGGGCTAACTGAGTTGAACTTTTTCGCTGAAACTCTGCTCGTTGAGTTTGTTGGTACAAAAGCCGATTTACTCGCTGAAATGACGTTTTCTCTGGTGTGGAAAGTTCACGTGGTTTCAGCGGCTTTGTTGAAAGTCCGCACTGTGAGATTGGCTTTCCAAAAGTGCTTTTTGGTGTTGTGAGTTCGTTTTCTGCGACGTTGTTTGTTCTAAGTGGTTTCATTGAGTAGCCGCCTTGAGACTACGCCTGACTTAAATGCATCAAAACACATAAATCTTATTGTTTGCAAAGTTTAAAATAACGTAAAATCAACGCTTTGGGTTTGCAAACTAACAAACTGCTCAAGAGGGATTCGCAACGCGTGGCATTTTTACTATGCGTTAAATTTAGTGATTAAGGTGGTTTGCGGCGGCTTTTGTATTGCGTTGCTCACCCCTTAGCAGGGCGTTAGTTTTCCGAGTACCCCACGTTTAGTAGACACTTTACTAAGTTAGATCTAGGGTCTAATTGAGAGGTGATTTATGGCTAAACATCGAAATCCAGCGTACACCGAAGAGTTCCGCAAAGAAGCGGTTCGTCTGTCTGAACTTCCAGGGAAAACGGCTGTATCGGTTGCCCAAGAACTAGGCATTAGTGCCCAACAGATCCGCAACTGGAAACGTCAATTTACCCGCCTATCTGATAAACAGTTTAACACCTTAGACGGTGTTGATTACTCGAAAAAAGAGTCCGAAGAGATCCGTGCGCTTAGGCGAGAAAACAAGCGACTGAAAGATGAAATGGAATTTCTAAAAAAGGTATCGGCGTACTTCGCGAAGCAGCAGGAGTGAAGTACGAGTTCATTGAAAGTTATGTGGGAGAATACCCAGTGGCGCTGATGTGTCGCGCTTTAGAGGTCAGCCGTGGTGGTTACTATAAGTGGTGTCATCATACTCCGAGTGAACGTTCTAAGCGTAGAGAACGCTTTGAACAGCTTGTCATGTGTACTTTTGCGGAGCATCGAGCTCGTTATGGTTCGGTGCGGATTACCGAAGAGTTAAAGGAAGCAGGCCATGCCTGCTGTATTAACTATATTGCTGATATCATGAAAGAAAAAGGTATCAAAGCTCGTAATGGCAAAGGGTTTAAATATAGCAAGGACGTGGCATCGATGACGAATGTAGCCGATAATTTATTACGAAGAGACTTCGAAGCCGACAACCCAAATCAAAAATGGGTTACCGATATCACGTATATCTGGGTGAAGAGCCGTTGGCTCTACTTAGCCACAGTGATGGATCTCCATTCAAGGCGTATCATCGGTTGGTCGTTGGATACGACGATGACGGTTCAGCTCATAACGAATGCTTTAAAAATGGCGTTCAAGTCGCGTAAGCCGCCGAAGGGCGTCATAATCCACTCATATCGTGGTGTACAATACAGGGCATATGAATACCAAGACTTCATGCGTGAGCATGGTGGTGTGCCGAGCATGAGCCGAAAAGGTAACTGTTGGGACAATGCGGTGATGGAGTCATTCTACAGTCGACTTAAAGTCGAGTTGATCTATGCAGAAGACTATCAAAATATCGTTGAAGCTCGGGTTGGTATATTTGAGTACATCGAGGTTTATTACAATCGCAGAAGAAAGCACTCAGCGTTGGGCCATGTCAGTCCGGTTGAGTACGAAAGTGTGTAGTTATGCAGTGTCCACTTTTTGTGGGTACACTAGTTGCCGAGTAAGTTCGAAGATGTAATTGATAATCATGTAACTGTGCTTTCCTTCTCAAGGTCTTATTTTTAATCAGTTTTTAGTAATGTGGATTTGCTTTAAAAGTGTAGGCTAGTTTGTGTTTAAATGCGGAGGTCTCATGGTTAAACATATTTATCAACAATACAATTCTCTTAAAGAAGGTGAAAAAGAGTATCTTACATTAAACCCTCACCATGCTATAGCAATAAAAGAAGCGAAAGATGTTGCTTTTTTCGAAACAGAATCTCGCTTTGGCATTAATGGACACAATGATAAAAGCGATGCATTTCGTCATTGTTTTTGGTCTGCGATGCTAGCTCATGACATTGGATACAAAAATGCTCTCGAATTTACGACAGCACATGAAGACTTTCCGGAAAACCCAGAAAATGAAAAGGTCATGGATTTACACAATAATAAAGTTGGTATTCGGTTAGGGTTATCGATGGCGAGTAATGATAAACTTGCACATTATTGTTACACTTCATTGCTAGCAGGTCGTCTTAAGGTAATAAAGAAAGAGAAGAAAAAATGAAAAAATTGGTTATGATTTTCTTTATTTTACTTCAAGTATCCTGTTCAGATACAAATGATATGCAACTAAGATTAAATGACAGTAGTGTCGATTTTTCTGAAGTTGTCGAAGGTGATTGGAATCGAGTCTGTTTTTTAGGTCCGTACTCCAATAATACTGCTGCTCGTTCTTTGCTGGGATTCGACTGGGATGCTGAGAATCTAAGTAGAATATCAGATTTAGATAGTATTACACTTTTATTATTTGCTAATGATGACGAAGTTATTAAATATAGTGAATTATCAAGAGAAATTGATTTTTCACTTTTTAGTAATACATGTATAAAACGTACTGAGGCAAAATTTAGCATTGGTGTGAATGATGTAGTCAATGTAGGAAGGTAAAAATAAAAGTCACCTTAGTTGTAACACATAACAAATTGCTTAAGATTGATTCGCAACGCGTGGCATTTTTAATATGCGTTAGTTTTAGTGATTAGGGTGGTATGCGGCAGCATCGGTATTGCGTTGCTTACCCCTTAATAGGGCGTTATGTGACTCTTCTGTTAATTTCATTGATTTGATAACTAGAATAAGATAGGTGAAAGAACTAGATGAAGTTAGATTAAATCTAAAGCGATCAAGGCAGATGCTTATAAATTATTTTCTTATAGGTCACCGAAGTGCCCTAATATATATGAGCTACAAAATATTCCCGGTAGAATGTTTATTCTAATCAATGCCTGAAATTATCACAAAGATGCTCTTGGGTGTTTGATACCAGGTAAAATGTGAGAGGGGGGATGGCCAAGTCTCATTACTATGTAGGTAATAGTAAATCGGTTCTTAAAGAAATTTATGTTGAAATCGTGAGCTATGAAAAATAACCATAAATATATCTAATCAACTGGAGCAGAAATAATGATAAGGAATATGGTAATTCTTATACTGTCTGCTTTTTGTTCAGGGCTGCTGCATGCTAAAACCCCAGAGGTAAGTCTTTTGCATAACTGGATGATAGAATACTACAAATCTATTGAACCGAACCTTGAAAAAAAGAAGCTTTGGAAACAATTCCTACACTTTTTTCTTTGGTGGAAATTTGGAAATGTAGAGACGGGGCTATTTCTGGAGAAGTTTCACCTTTATTGATGGTTGCACTAAAAGTTGAGCCTAAGAATACGTTACTTTTATTATCCGAACGCCCAGAGTCCTTTAACGATTGGCTAAATGAGTTAGAAGGGATGGTGTTTACAGACCTTACTGGTAATGAGGTAGCTCGGTTAGAAAAGTTAAGAATTGATGTATTGGCAACAATGAAATCTTACTCTAAAGAGCAACCGGATAAGTTCAAACCGATGGCTGACGCTCTTATTGAAAAGTTGAAGGCTATAAGAGTGAGCGTAATAGATTAAATCAGTGCTAGCAGCCTGCTAACTAAGCATTTGAGAGTGACTCGCAGCGCGTAGCATTTTTTCATGCGTTTACTTTTTTCTCAACGTGGTTTGTAGAGGTTGTTGTATTATGGCGATCTCACTTTAACAAACCGTATGGCTACTCAAGGGCGTATATATGTCGTTTTGGATTTTAGTTCCACTTTTATTTATTCACCTTGGTTTGGGTGGATTGATTGCTTTTGGTTTGGTTTTTTTGGCTTGCGCAGAACGCCAAGTTTCAATTTCTAAGTTTAATAATGATGTTTGTGTGGCTTTGTGGTTTGCATATAGCATATCAATATTCGCTAGTGTTGTTTTATTTTCTTATTATCACTTAACAAATGGTCAGGCTTTTTACTATTTTTGGCTCGCAATGCCTTGGGCTGTATTGGTTGTTCTTATCACGTACTGGAACGCAACAGCCGTCAAAGTTGAAGAGTAAACGATTCAAAAGTTATTTATCTAACCACATACGTACCATCTAATAATCTAAGTAATTCCTGTTTCAATGGTGTCCATGTTACATCATTAAAGCTTCACAATGTGTCTTCTGGACTAAATTCAAAATTGCATTGACGATATGATTAACTGTAGGATTGTACTCAACCTTTGTTCTATAAGTTTACAAGGAGTGTTAATGAAAAAGGTCGAACAGTTTGAGTCCAGATTAAAGAAAATAGATGTCTTCCTGACGGTTGTTGTAGCGTTATTTGCTGCTTTTGGTGTATTTTCATCTATAGCATCTGGGATCCAGTTTGGTTTAGGGCTGATTATTTCCGCTTTGATGTTATGGGTGACTAAATTTTTTGTATGCGGTATTTCATATACCTTCATACAAATAGCTAAGAATACGAATCCTAACACTATTGATGAAGACGCCTAATTGATAAGGCTCTTACCATTCATTATGGTATAAACGTTTGCCATAGAGAACCCACTTTTAAGGAACAACTTATGGAAAGAGTTTACAATTGACTTGTACTAATGCAGTCAAATTAGGTGCTAAATCATGAGTAATCCGGCTTATAGTGAAAGTATCGCTCATAATTTTAGAATTAACCTCTCGCGGTACCAACTAGGATGAAACATGGATATTTTGATTTTTTGTCTAATCGTAGCGGCTTTCTTACCTTATGTAGCCAAAATACCTGTGGCAATTGCTATGCATAAAGCGGGCGGCTATAACAATAATTACCCTCGCGAGCAGCAAGCTGGCTTGAAAGGATTTGGCGCTAGAGCATTAGCGGCACATCAGAACGCTTTTGAATCTTTGATAGTTTTTGCCTCTGCTGTTCTACTTGCAATATCGACAGGTGCAGTAAATGAGAAGATTCAGCTCTTAGCGTTAGCGCATATCGTTTTTAGAATCGCTTACCATGTTCTTTATTTATTGAACTTCGGTGTTTTACGGTCAATTTCTTGGGCAATCGCGATGGGGAGTGCGTTTGGGATTATGGGGCAGTGTATCTCTGGTTGAGGACAGAGGAGAGTTTATTTCCTTGAAGAAAAACGGCCCGCCAGGGGAGTAGGGCCGTTAAAAGTGCAAAGTTGATTAACGTTCAGGAGTCGCTAATAGTCTAACTGCACTATCTACCGCATTGTCGATACCTTGACGACTTTCCAGTTTACCAGAGCTCGCAGGACCGAGTGCACATGCATACAGAGCAAGCTGCTTATCAAAGGGCAGATCTAACTGCTCATAAAGGTTCTGGCGTATTTTCGCGTGGTGTTCTGGTTCTTGGTTAGCAAGGTTGACAAGCGTGTCATAAATAAGCGTTTTCATATAATTCCTTTTCTATTGCACGGGGTGCATATGTATTGTATTCGATTACAATTCGAAATTCAGAAGCCCCAATCACAGAAAAGTGGTCTGATATAAATTCGTGGTGCGAAGTAACAAAGTCGTTGGTGGGAGTTAAATGACTTGTAAATCATAGTGATAGGAATTCACTCTTCGTAGCTTGTTTACAACCGGGAAAGTTGTTCATGTGGTCGAAAAAGCGTAAAGCTAATCTCGGGGTAGCTTTTTGATTCTGGTCGTACAAACTATATGAAATCAATTTGAAGCGTGTCCTACATTAGATAAAAAGCCCGTCGGTGAATTTGACTCTACCGAGAAGTTTACGCAGTTTAAAAGCAATTCTTACTGGTCTTATCGAACAACCTAAAGTCAATCTCTCTGCAACCGATAAAATAGTGTTGAAGTATTGGGTGGCTTTGATGAAAAGGACTTTAACTTGTTATGGGAAAATTCATTGTCATGTGGGCGGTTCTTATTAGCTTGCCAGCTATAGCAAAACAATCTACTTCGCTTGCTGAGGCAGCAAAAGAACGAACACAGTACGACATTACTTATGATGGAAGTTATTACCAAATTGGCTACCCGAATGGCGATGTTGCTTCTGATATCGGGGTGTGTACCGATGTTATTATTCGTAGCTATAGAAAACTAGGTGTCGATCTCCAAGTCCTTGTTCATGAAGACATGAGAGATAACTTTTCTGCATATCCATCCAAACGAATCTGGGGCTTAACTCGTACTGATAGAAATATTGATCATCGCAGAGTTCCAAATTTACAAATGTTCTTTCAACGTCATGGGGTAGAAATACCTATCTCGAATGATGGTCATAATTTCAAGCCTGGTGACATTGTCACGTGGATGCTCCCTGGGAACCTCCCTCATATTGGTATCGTTGCCGATGACTTATCGACAGACAAACGACGACCTTTGATTGTTCACAATATAGGAGGAGGTGTCGTACTGGAGGATATGTTGTTTGATTATCCTATAACCGGTCGTTATCGGTTTGAGCCTAAATAGAAGGAAGTCAACTTTTGGAAAAACATTGTGTCGTATTGGGTGGAGGCGGATGGATGATGGGAGAGCTCCCAAGCCAACTCGACCAATACATTTTGTCACTAGTGGGAAAGAATAACCCCAAAATCTGTTATCTCTCTACCGCCACCGGAGATTCGGAAGAAGTCATCACCCGTTTCCACAATGCTAAGCTGAGCGAACACCTTACACACTTTCCTCTGTTCAAGTTAGAGAAAGGCTGGCGAACCAAGTTGCTAGAGCAAGATGTGATTTACGTTGGCGGTGGCAATACCCGTTCATGCTGGCTCTATGGAAAGAATGGTGTATCGACGACATTCTCAAAGAGTGTTACAACCGCGGCATCATACTTTGTGGGATGAGTGCAGGCGCCATTTGTTGGTTTGATTATGGGATTACAGACAGTGATCCAGAGGCTTACTCCATCATCAAAGGCATCGGTCTTTTACGAGGTTTAGCATCTGCTCACTTTATTGAGAACGACGAGAAACACGACCTATTCGAGCGCTTTGCTCATAGTCATCTTGATGCGACCTGCTACGGCCTCAGTGATTATGCCGCGCTTCATTTTGTTGATGGTAAGCCAAGCAAAGTCATTTATAGCAGTGAGGACGCTCAAATCACAATCCGAAATGGCAATGATGAAATTTCAAAGAGATAGGCCCAGCTTAGGTGCGGTTACTCGATTGTGTAAAAGCGGGAGTAAATGTCTTCTCTTTTGGTTTCGAAGGCACTCAGAGGCGTTACAGTGGCAACAAATTTTGTTGTCTGACAGCTTACGAGTGCTAGGCAACTACCGAGCATCAATAACTATTGGAGAGCGTGTCGCGAAAAGTGCTTTGGACCATAAGCATCAATTTTGGGCTTTGCACGTTGTCGCAACATCAAAACAGTATATAGGGGACTATGATGAGGCGACGAGCGTGTTTATACAAAGCCAAGCGTTTGCCACTGCTTTAGTTATCAGCATTTGGGCAAGTTGTATGTGGAGCAGGGGCGATTGAAAGAGGCAGAATCGCTGTTTAATACGGCTCTCAATATCAGAAAAAAATACGACAAGCCCCTTCTGAAGGCATCAACGTTAAAGGCGCTGGAAGGATTAAATGCGCTAAGAGAGCATGGAACAAGGAGTGTAGATGAGCCGTAAGATTTGGCTTTTTCTAGCCATTATATTACTAAGTGGACCTTCCGTGTTACCTATTAGCCTAGAAGTATTCTTTCTCGTTGAGTTAGTTGGTTTTCTAGGAATATGGTCAATCTGTTCCAGCTATTTGCACGCTATCTGTGCTCTCCCTTTTACACGGCGATTTTGGGCATGTTTTTCAAGCCCAGAGCAGCATTTACTTACTCACCTTCAAATAATGGAACTGATACGTTATCCGTCTCTCCTCGTTCATATGTTGCCTTATCGAAGCGTCATCGCGTGGTCCGTCCCTTTATTCGCTGTTGCTCAGTTTCTGACTGGCCTTCGTTTTTAATGTAGAAACTCATCAATAGGCTCTACTGATATTATTGTGGTGAACAATAAGTCATGATGATGTTTGGTTAAACGTTTTTACGGCAAACAAAAGCGCCATATCGTCATGGCGCTTTCTCTTTTCTATCTCTCGATACTTTTCCTAAAACTA
Organism: Vibrio sp. Sgm 5; assembly: GCF_026241575.1. Taxonomy (NCBI): domain Bacteria; kingdom Pseudomonadati; phylum Pseudomonadota; class Gammaproteobacteria; order Vibrionales; family Vibrionaceae; genus Vibrio; species Vibrio sp. Sgm 5. The sequence goes on along the minus strand of NZ_JAPHPY010000015.1, from coordinate 95,364 downwards.
GGCGATAGCTGGCGTCAAACTTGGTTTGTTTCGCTCAACCACGCTGATTGAAATCGCTAAGAACAGAATATCTTTTACAAGGAAAAAGTTCGCGATCAAAACACCGTCGGAAACTTTCCATGTATTTGGTGTCGTAACTAGGAAGCTCAGTGTCGCGAGGAAGATAACGCTTGCAGCGATACCGGACCAGTAGGCTACGGTTGGTTTTTTCAATCCAACCAATAGGCCGAGTGCGACGATGATTTCGGTTAAGCCAATGATATTAGACACGGCTTGAACGGAAATGATGCCATATAGCCAAGACATGGCAGGGTGATTTACCACCAAAGGTTCAATGAGTTTGGCTTCAGTTGGGGTGAATTTATAAATACCCAACCAGATAAGAACAAGGGCAACGCCAAATACGCCAAGGTAGTAACCAAATTGTGTCGGTTTTTGGGAAACAGATGATGCATGCATAATAACTTCTCCTATAAAAGCATGTTTTCAAATGACCGACAGTTGAATTATAAAATTCTTGAATTTATGGTTATATAAAATAACTAATGTCTATATAGCAAAAAGACGAAGAATAAAAAGGATTGGCTTAGATGGAATTTATTCCTGTAGATTTATCACGTCATTTGGATTTGTGTATCGCGTTTCGAAAAGACGCTTATGAGGTCAGTTTTGGTCATCAGGATGGGTTTGATATTCAAGAAATCACTTCTTGGTTTCAATCAATCGTCAATGACAACGAAGCGGGATTCTTCCATGTCATCAAAGATGGTCAAATCATCGGGCAACTCGAGTGCCGACATCCGGTTTTGGACGATGAAGGGCTGCGATTCGGTTACATTAACCTGTTTTACTTGAAGCCAGAATTCCGCAATCAAGGGCTAGGGAAGCAGTTACAAGACTTCTTATTGAAGCGTTTTGTCGATGATGGCTGTGCCTACGCCAGATTACGCTACATTCCGGGCAATGATGTCGGTGAACGTTTTTATCGAAAACATGGCTGGTATCCAGTGGGAGAGCCGAGTGGGCGAGGGCAACTCATGCAGATTGATCTATTGAGGGGCGTTTGATGACTATCCGTGAATTTCGTGAGCAAGATGCCCCGATACTGTGGGCACTTTTCTACAACACTATCCGCAACATTAATCTTAGAGATTACACCGAGCAACAAGTGAAAGCTTGGGCACCGGACGAATTTGATGCACAACTGTGGCTAAAGAAAATGACCGCTATCCAGCCTTTTGTTGCTGAGCTAGATGGCGTCATCGTTGGCTACAGCGATGTTCAGCCAAGTGGGTTAGTCGATCACTTTTTCTGCCATCATGAATACCAAGGGCAAGGTGTAGGACGTGCATTGATGACTCATGTAATCAAGCAAGCAGAAGCAAAAGGGCTGGACCGGATCTATTCAGAGGTGAGTATTACCGCTCGTCCTTTCTATGAGCACATGGGCTTTACTGTTGTGAACGAGCAGCAAATCGAAGTCCGTGGTGCTACGTTAACCAACTATGTAATGGAAAAGCACTTAGACAAAACGGATGTGTGATCAATAAATAATCCTCGCTCAATTAGTGAGCTTGAACACAGATACCGCATGTTTTCTGCGGTGAATAAGAGTTCATTGATCTAACACCAGAATTCCTCCTCAAAAGCGCGCGCATAATTTCTCTTCGGAGTGGCGAAAGGAAGCCAGTTAAAACAGCTCCTTACGTCAGTTATCTCACGGCAAACCATCTCAGGAAGAGAAGTAGTACTATGCGCCCTTATCTCAAATACATCATCCCAACGGTGATCCCTTTGCTCATTTTGCTGATGCCACTGTCAGCGTTTCCATTCGAAGGCATGACCATTATTCAGCAGCGCGTTATCGCGATATTTTTGCTCGCTGCACTTTGTTGGGTATTTGAACCGATCCCAATTTACGCCACCTCTGTGGTTATCATCGTGCTTGAGTTGTTGCTCGTTTCCAACAAGGGCATCATTTTCTTTCGGCTTGATGAAGGTCAGCCTCATTTTGGTGAGCTGCTGCAATACAGTGACATCATGGCGACGTTCGCCAGCCCAATCATCATGCTGTTCTTAGGTGGATTCTTCCTCGCGATGGCGGCAACAAAGTATCGATTGGATGTGAACTTAGCGCGTGTGCTGCTTAAGCCGTTCGGACAAAACCCGAAATACGTCATGCTAGGTTTAATGCTGATTACGGCAATCTTCTCTATGTTCATGTCGAACACAGCAACCACGGCGATGATGTTGTCCATCTTGACGCCAGTTATCGCGGTGTTTGGCCCGAAAGATCCAGGGCGCATTGCGTTTGCGTTGTGTATCCCTGTCGCAGCAAACATCGGTGGTATTGGTACTCCAATTGGTACGCCACCAAACGCGATTGCGCTTAAATACCTAGTGGGTGACAACCTCATTACCTTCGGTGAATGGATGGTATTTGGCGTGCCGTTTGTCATAGTGATGATGGCACTAGCGTGGTTCCTGATCGATTTTCTCTACAAAGCTGAGACGACCAAAATTGACCTCAACATCAAGAGTAAATTCTTGAAAACGCCGAAAGCCATCATTGTTTACATCACGTTTGCGGGCACGATTCTGCTTTGGTTGATGGGCTCGGCGCACGGCATGAACTCATACACGGTAGCTTTGATTCCGGTTGCGGTATTTTCACTGACGGGCATCATTAACAAAGAAGATCTTAAGAAGATTTCTTGGGATGTGCTTTGGTTGGTATCGGGCGGTATCGCGCTAGGTCTAGCACTTGATAAAACAGGTTTGGCGAGGCTGGTGGTTCACAGCATTCCATTTGATGAATTCTCGCCTTATGTGGTGCTGTTTGGCGCTGCGTTTTTGTGTTTGGTTATGGCGAACTTTATGTCTCACACGGCAACTGCCAACTTACTGATGCCAATCATGGCGGCGCTTGGTACCTCAATGGCATCGTTAACACCACTCGGTGGTGAAGTGACGTTGATTCTCGTAGTGACCTTTGCAGCTTCGCTTGGTATGTCTCTGCCAATCAGTACGCCACCAAACGCATTGGCTCATGCGACAGGGCATGTGCAAAGTAATCAAATGGCGCGTGTTGGTGTCGTGTTAGGTGTGGTTGGTGTGTTGTTGAGTTTCTTGATGGTGTGGATCCTTCACACCGTAGGACACATTGGTTAAGCCATGTACGAGAGTAAATTAGATACGCTGGTAGAGCGTTACTTCAATCATATCGAGCGTCGCATTACGGTGTCGGCAGGCTCGGTATTGATTGAGCAAGACGGCTACAACGAGCGGCTCTATTACGTATTGTCTGGCGAGCTTGCTGGTTATTTCTCTGAGGATGGCAAAAAGCAGACTCAGGTGTTTGCGGCATCTAAGGGCGCGTTTATTGGTGTGCACAGTTTCTTCTCTGGAACGTGGACTGCCTCTTCGACTGTGATTGCACAAACGGACGTTGAGTTAGCGTGGATTGAGCGCAATACGCCAGCGGTCGAAGCAGGTAAGTATGGTCCTTTAACTGCACAGTTTATGCCGGTAATGGTCAACGAGCTTTCTCGCCGTCAACGCCGAGCGATGCAAGAAGCGCTGGGTAAAGAGAAGGCATTGCAAAAGCTGCATACCGCAGAGCAAATGACAACACTTGGCCAACTTGCAGCAGGCATCGCCCATGAGCTCAACAATGCCATTGGTGTGGTGAGCAGTAAATCAGAGCGTTTGGAGTCGGTGATCATGGGATTGCTCGAAGAGGTCCATCCTGAGGCAAGCCAGTTCTTCGATTTCGGTTTGATGCAAGGGCAGAAAATCTCATCGAGTGAAGCAAGAACGCGAGGGCGCCATTTTGAGAAGTTCTATGGTTTGCCAAAAGATCTGGCCCGAGAATTAGCTCGCGCTGTGCCAACCGATTATCTCAATGAGCATTGGTTAAAGCGTCCAGAAGAAGCGATTCGTTACTGGCAGATGGGACGTGATTTACACGATTTGCGCATTGCCTCAAAGCACACCGTTGGCATTGTGAAGTCAGTGAAACAATTAGGTCGTACCGACATAGACAAAGAAGAAGGGCTCAGAGTTAATGACTCGATAAACCAAGCACTTGCATTGCTACAAAGCGATTTAAGACGTGTAAGTGTGCGTTTTAGTCCGGCTGATTTACCTCTGTTCGTAGGCTCGCAAACCGAACTGGTGCAAATCTGGGTCAACATTTTGAAGAACGCTTGTGACGCGCTAAGAGAGACTGAGTCACCAGCGATTGAGATACAAACGCGTGTAAGCAAGAACAAGATTCTAGTGACTATCACCAACAATGGTCCTGAGATTGACGAAGTTACACGTAGAAAGATTTTCCGACCAAACTTCACCACAAAGAAAGGTGGCCTGTCGTTTGGATTAGGGTTAGGGCTGTCGATAGTGAAGCGAATTGTAGCGGGCTATAACGGTTCGATTGCAGTGAAAAGCGACAGCGAAAAAACCATATTTAGAATTAAACTACCGGTAGAGGACGAACATGGACAAGCTTAATTTAATTTGCGTTGATGACCAGCGAGAGGTGTTAAGCGCGGTTCTGCAAGACTTACAGTCGTTAGGCCAATGGCTCAACATTGAAGATTGCGAGTCTGCCGATGAAGTACTTGAATTAATGGATGAGTTAGATGCAGACGGAGAGATGATTGCGCTTATTATTTCTGACCATGTGATGCCAGGTAAAACTGGTGTGGAATTGTTAACAGAAATTTCTAAAGACAGTCGTTTTCTACGCACTCGAAAAGTATTGCTAACCGGGCAGGCGACGCACACGGACACCATCAATGCGATTAACTCTGCGGGTATCGACCGTTACTTCGAAAAACCTTGGCAGGCAGAGCAATTGGTGGAGTGTGTGAGAAACTTGGTGACAAAGTACATCTTCGATATGGGCTTAGACTACACCGAATACCACGAGCACTTAGATCAGAATGTCGTGTTTGACCGCTTGAGATAATCGAATGCTCCTGAGCTGAGTAGGATGTTTAGCTCAGGATGCATTCTCGCGATTTTTAACTGGAGTGATTATTGACTCAAGGTGTATCGACTCGCACTTGCGACAGATAAAGGTTTAGAAAACCAGAAGCCTTGCAGGTAATCGACACCCATCTCAGCAAAAAAATCGCGCATTTTAGCATCTTCAATTCCTTCGATGACCACCTCAATGTTCTGCTCAAAACACATGCTGATCAAGAATTTCAAGTACTCTCGAGACGAACGGTTTGTTAGAGTCTTCCATGCCATTAACTTATCTATCTTGATTTGCGTCATCGGTAAATCGAAGAAGCAATTCAAAGAACTGTAGCCTGCACCAAAATCATCGAGTGAGAGCGCAAATCCGAGTTCACTTAATGTGTTGAGGGGGGCGATAGCCGCTTGGTTATTATCCAGAATAAAGGTTTCTGTTAGTTCGAGAACGATCGCTTTGGGTTCGACGCCTGCCTTATCCGCCATTGCTTTTATCTTGCTCGGAAACTCACTATTGAGAAGCTGTAATACCGACACGTTCACGTTCACACGCACTTGGTTCTGATAACGTTCACGATAGCTTTTAATGAACTTGCAAGCTTTTTCAAAGACTTGGTACCCCAGCTCGACTATCAAGCCTTTATTTTCTGCGACAGGAATAAATTCATCAGGATAGATTTCACCAAACTCTTTACTGCGCCAACGTACCAGAGACTCGAAGCTGACCACTTGTAAATCGGATGCTCGGACAATCGGCTGAAATTTCACGCTCAGTGTTTTCTCTTCAAGTGCGTTTTTCAAACCCTGCTCGATAAAAAAGTAACGGTCCACCGCATGTTGCGTTTTTTGGCTGTATACCGCGATGCGATCTTTGTTTTTCTCGCTGGCATATTGACAGGTGCGTGCGGCCTTGCGGACAATTTCTTCAGCTGAGTGCTCAGGATCGATAGAAGGGTAGAGTCCGATACTGATATTACTGCCCAAATATTGGCCTTCTTCGACTACCGCATCATGATAATTCTGTTTGATGGTTTGTGCATAAGTGTGCAAATCTTCTAGTGGTATTTCATCGAGCACCAAAATAGCGAAATCATCATCATGAACACGGTAAACGGTGCAGTTGGGCGAAGGCAAATGGCTGAGTGTCTGCAATAGTTTCTCGACTAAGCCATCGACCAGCTCACTACCATACTGGTTGAGGTAAGATTTGATTTCTTCTATCTGGATATAAAAAATCGATGCTTGGCTACGGTTTGATTTCACGAGTTCATCGATATTGAGAAGCAGATGTGCGCGGTTTGCCATACCGGAAGCGTTGTCATGAAAGGCCACTTGATGAATGTAGCTTTCCATTAGTTTTCGCTCAGAGATATCGCGATGGCTGCCGACCATATAGTGGCCGTGCTCGGTTTCTTTGGTCATCGCAACACCTTCAATCCATACGTATTGTCCGTTGGGTTTACGCAATCGATAGGTAGTGGTGACACGAGTGTTGTCGGTGTTGATATGGGCATCGACACGCTTAGACAGACGCTCTCTGTCTAAAGGGTGCACTAAGTCCAACCATCTATCTAGATTGATACGGCCCGCATTGATGCCAAATTGCTCATAGAATCGCTGGTTATAGAAAGCCATAGTGCCGAACTCATCCATGTAAAAGAGTCCTTCACTAAACACATCGAAGATGTGGATGAAGCGTTGCTCTACGATCTGAAGAAACTCACGATCGTGTTCGGAAATGGTTTGATCAACCTTGTTGGTGGTCAAGATGCTTCCTCCGCAATCCTAGCAGCGTTGAAGATAAATAGATAAGTCGAGCTACACGCTGATGACATTTTGGGCGGTTATCCTTTCACACTGCATACGAAACAAGTCGATTCAGGTTGGTTAGCTGTGATGTTAATGAGCTGACTTCGCTTATGTGGAATAGAAATTATATTAGAGTAATGCGACTAATAATCGGCATTTATAAAACTTAGTCAACAGTAAATACCATTTGTACGAAAGAGTTATTGATTCAACACCCAAATTATCAAAAATCAGACAAGAGATGATGATAAATTGGACTAAGTCCATAAATTAAAAGTGGTTTTTAGGGAGGCGAATGTCTCATATATTGACTTAATACTCATTAATTTTAATTGATAGTGAATTCTTATAACGATGAATGGTCAGATCCCTTATAATGCGTTTGCTAAATAATAGATGTTAACAAGTTTCGCGATATGCAGTACAAACCAGAAGACTCAATAAAAATTTCGATTGCAGATATCGGCATCGGTATGTTCGTTACTGCAATCGAACAAAATAAACGTGTGAACTTGGCCAATGCCGGACGCGTTTCTACTTCGCAAGGTATTAAAAAGCTGCAAGCCAGTGGGGTGAAGTTTGTGTGGGTTGATCAGAAACTTTCTGCTCAGGAGTGCGTGTTCAACCCTGTTGAAGAGGAACATGATGTCACGTTAGCGGCATCTGACGTTATTACAACACCGAAAATTCAGCGCGCGTTTCGTTCCCGAGAAGCCCAGCACAAGCGAGCCAAAAAACTGATTGCAGAAGCGAAAGGTTTAGCTCAAAAACTGCTGAACCAAACCTTTGAAGGCAAGATCATTGAAGTCGACGAAATTGAATCGTGGGCGGATGACATGATCGAAAGCGTATTTATTGATTCTGATGCGCTTCAATGTGTGTCTGCACTGCGGCAAAAAGATTCATATTTGCTTGAGCATTCCGTTAACGTCGCATGTTTGTTGGTATCTTTTGGTAAGCATTTAGGTTTGGATAAAGAAACGCTCAAACAGCTTGCTATCGGCGGGATTATTCATGATGTGGGTAAAATCAAAGTTGATGATGAGGTTTTACATAAGCCAGCACGACTCACACCTGAAGAATTCGAGCATATGAAGTTGCATCAGGTGTTTGCGGGTGAAATTATCGTGGGTGTGAAAGGGCTTGCCGATGTGAGCCGCGATGTATGCTTAATGCATCATGAAAAACTTGATGGTACCGGTTATCCACTAGGTTTATCTGGTGAACAGATCCCAATGCATGGCCGCATGAGCTGTATCGTCGATATTTATGATGCATTGACCGCAGACCGTGTTTACAAAAAGGGCATGAGTTCGGCAGAGGCGTTCAAAATCCTATTGAGTTTGACGCCATTCCACCTTGATCCTGAACTGGTGTACAAATTTATTAACTGCATCGGCGTTTATCCAGTCGGTTCTATTGTTCAGTTAAGTGATGGGCGTGTCGGTATTGTCTGGACATCGAATGAATCTCAAGCTCTGAAACCGATAGTGAAGTGTTTCTACTCGCGCAAATACAAGCGTTACATCGATGTGGCGATGGTGGATTTGAAAAACAGCTCTCACTCGATAGAAAAAGCCATCGCACCTTCATCGTTAGAAGTGGACCCAAAACCTTTCTATGACTAACGTACAGTGACTGCTTATTTGATGCGATCTGCGAATGATCTTGTCGAATAAGTAATCACTTTACATGGTTGCATATTCCCAGTATGTTGAATGCATAACTAAACAGCTCAAAGTAGGTTAGGGAGAGATAAACAGAGGTTTGTTACTCTGATTTCTGACCCAGACTTCCTGCCCTGGCTTCAAAACCAGAACGCTTTTTGAGGATCTCGATTAACTTTGAGCTTGTTCAGTTGTGGTTAGAATGATGTGGTGTTTTGCTCTATTGCGTTTCATGGATCGAAGCGAGAGTAAAAAGGCTATTCCACGTGATTCACTCATTTATCCGTACATTGGAAAGGAGCGCCAATGCAACTCGATACTTGGATTTATTACACCCTCGCAATACTTGTCCTGACTGCCTCTCCTGGGCCTAGTTCGCTACTTTGTTTAAGCAAAGGTGTTAGCAGCGGATTTCGCCACGCCTTTATGACGGCATTTGGTAGCTTAGCCGCGATCACCATCATTCTTACTTTGTCTTTTACTGGCCTTGGCGTCGTGATTGCTTCTTCGGAGTTGGTCTTTAACATCATCAAATGGTGTGGCGCGGGGTATCTGGTTTGGCTAGGTATCCAAGCTCTACGATCCAAACAGACGGATTTTTCTCAAGCAAAGTTAGAACAGTCTTCTTCTAGTTATCTCAGCGCGTTTGTAAGTGGCTTTATCGTTGGTGCAAGCAACCCGAAAGCCATTGTATTCTTTACCGCGCTATTTCCTCAATTCATTGACCCTTCTGCATCGCTATTCACTCAATACATGATCTTTGCTAGTACGTTTGTGGTGTTCGAGCTGAGTTGGTTAACCTTCTATGGATTACTCGGTGTGAGGACATCAAACTGGTTATTTGCAAAGGGAAGAGCTAAATTGTTCAACCGTCTTACAGGTGGTGTCTTCATCAGCGCTGGTGTGGCTTTGTCGACCGCGCATCGAAGCTAAATAACAGCGGATTAATCTAAGCTATTAAATCCTAGACTAAATTAGAAAAACCTTATTTCCAAAATGGAAATCGGCGTTTTGGTTTTTTTCATTAGTGGCAAAGACTCTTGGAGCGTAAAATTCAACGCGTCCCCTCAAGCGATGATTTGAAATCAACAAATGATTCGAAAGGGCGTATTCGTTGTATTTTCTCCAGGAACATCTTAGATGACTCAAAGCCTTTCCGATCTTCAGCAGCGTTTCCTTGCTATCGCGACCGATAGCAACTTGTCTCCAAAACAGAAATCAAACTTTCTTGCTTTGGAAGCCGAAGCCACAATTCCATATATGACCGTCTCTGACGAGGTAAGCCAAGCGATGCAGCAAGGCGTCATATGTGACATGTTTGAAGGTCACGCGCCGTTTAAGCCGCGCTATGTTTTGCCAGACTACGCAAAATTTCTTTCTCAAGGTTCTGAATACTTGGAGTTAGCTCCAGCAGAAGATTTTGATGATGCGATCAACATGTTGACCATCCTTTACCATCACGTGCCTTCGGTAACCAGCATTCCGGTTTACCTAGGTCAACTTGATGATGTGTTGATGCCTTACGTCGGTGATCTTACTGACGAGCAAATTTACAAAAAACTGAAACACTTCTGGATTATGCTGGATCGCACATTGCCAGATGCGTTTATGCATGTGAACATTGGTCCGACGGACAACATCATTTGCCGCACGATTTTGAAAGTTGACGCCGAGCTAAAACAGATCGCGCCAAACCTAACGTTCATGTACGACGAAGTAGTCACACCAGACGCTTTGTTAAAACAAGCAACACAAAACATTTGTGAGTGCAGCAAGCCACACATCGCGAATTACCCAATGCACGCGAATGCCTACGAAGGTGCTCGCTTTGGTATTGTGAGCTGCTACAACTCTTTGCCATTGGCTGGCGGTTCAAATACGTTAGTGCGTATGAACCTAAAAGAAGCGGCGAATCGTGCAGACAACCGTGAAGATTTCTTTAATAACGTGCTGCCAGAATATCACGGCTTGATGGTTGAGCTGATGGACGCACGCGCTTCACATTTGCATGAAAAATCTGAGTTCTTCAAAGGCTTTCTAACGCAAGAAGGCTTGATCGAAGAATCTCGCTTTGCGCCAATGTATGGCATCTACGGTATGGCAGAAGCAGTGAATGTGTTACTAGAAAAAGAGGGCAGTGCAAGCCGTTACGGCCAAGATGCAACGGCAAACGAGCTCGGTCACGCGATCTCGGCAAAATTGTCTGAATTGGTCGAAAGCACACCAGTGAAGTTTGGTCTAGAGGGCAAAGCACTGCTGCACGCACAAGGCGGTATCAGCCTAGATTTGGATGTAACACCGGGCGTTCGTATTCCTTACGGCAACGAACCAGATCCAGTGTCTTACGTGCAAGCAACGGCAGGTCATCACCAATACTACCGTTCTGGCATCAGTGACATTCTGACTATCGACGAAACAGTGAAATCAAACCCAGAAGCGATGTTCAACCTGTGCAAAGGCGCATTGAATGCTGGATACCGTGAGTTCACGGCAAACGTTGCATCAAACGACTTGGTTCGCGTAACGGGTTACATGGTCAAACTGTCAGATATCGCAAAGTTCGATGCAGAAGGATCACGTACTAATACGACGTTCCTAGGCGCAGAAGCGGCGAAGAACATCGGTATTTTAGAGCGTTCACCACGTGTGGTGAGCCACGAAATGTCACCGACTTACGCTAAGTAATGGGTGACGGATAAGAATAAGATGACTAGACGTTCGGAAAACCTCTTGGCTAAGGTAACTCGTATCCTTCCGTTCTCTTGTGTTGATGGACCGGGAAACCGTCTAGTCATCTTTCTACAGGGTTGTAACTATCAGTGCATCAATTGCCACAATCCACACACTATCAATCACTGCAATCATTGTGGTGATTGTGTGAGTGAGTGTCCCGCTGGCGCACTGAAGTTCGACGAAAGCAACAACGTTGTTTGGCTTAAAGAGGAGTGCACCCACTGCGACCATTGTATAGAGATATGTCAGCACCAATCTAATCCTAAAATTTCTGACTACTCTGTGGAGGCAATGCTCGATTTGATACGCAAACAGCGCTTTTTCATTAGCGGTGTTACTGTATCCGGTGGGGAATCTACCTTACAACTCCCTTTCATTATGGCGCTGTTTAAAGGGATCAAACACGATCCTGAATTGCAGCATCTCACTTGTTTCATCGATAGCAATGGTTCTTTATCCACCGTAGGTTGGGAAAGAGTCTTGCCGTACATGGATGGTGCGATGATTGACCTTAAATCGTGGCAAAGTGAAACGCACCACTGGTTAGTCGGGCGAGATAACCACCGAGTATTCCAAACCATTCAGTATTTAGCGCAAGTAGGCAAGTTGTACGAAGTGCGTTTGCTTCATATTCCGGGTAAAAGCGATTTAGATACGGAAGTTGCAACGGTGGGGCATTATCTGCAATCGTTGCCAGAATCGGTCAACATTCGTTTGAATGCCTTTCAGCATCATGGTGTCACGGGTGAAGCTCTGGAATGGGAAAAATGTTCCCAAGATGAAATGGAACGCTTCCACGCTCAATTAAGTCAATTTGTCAGCAGACCAATGACCATGCCATCGGTCTACGTGTAGCGCAGTAAAGATAAAAAGGCTTAGAGTTTATTCACTCTCGGCTTTCGGCATCCACCGAGGGTTTCACAAGCCTTAAGCACTTGTTGTTGTAGCCATCTTAAAGCGGGATCGTTCAGGCTCGCTTTATTCCACACCAAACTATACGCCACTTGTCCGTACTCAAACGGCAAAGGTCTCTCTATCAATCCCTTCGCTTGCAGCGCAATTCGTGCCCAAAGTTTTGAGCAAGTGAACAGATAATCAGAGTGGTGGCACATTACCGCTGCCGATCCAAAATCGGCCACGTGCATGGCGACGCTGCGTTTGGCGTAACGTTGAGTTAAGTTCTGCTCAAAGTAAGGTTGGGACAAATCTTTATCGTGAATACCAATGTGTCTCGCACACAAGTAGTTCTCTACTGAAAGTTCTTCTTTCACTAACGGGTTATTGCTGCCCATCAAACAGATCATTTCGTCTTCTAGGATCGTCTGCCAAACCAAATCTTTGTTGTGCGTCGGTGGTTGGCTGATGTCGTGCGGCAGAATCATAAAGTCGACTTGCCCACGGATCAGAGAATCAAAACTCATTTGTTCTTTTGCATACACATTGAGTTGTGCGCGACTTCCCATCTGTTGTGACAAGTTTTGCAGCATAGGTGCGAAGATCTCGAAGGTACTTTCACGCATTGCCAAAGAAAAGCGACCTTCGTAATACGCGGGATTAAACGAGCCTTGGTAAAGCAAACCGTTCATGCTGGAAAGAATGCCATGAACAGAAGGGCCGATGTTCAAAGCAAAGGGCGTCGGGACTAAACGAGTGCCATCGCGGTAGAAAAGGTCATCTTTAAGAATGTCGCGCAATTGGCTGAGCGTTTTACTCACGCTGGAAGGGGTCACGCAGAGCTGTTCTGCCGCTTGAGTCACGCTATGCGTCGTGAGCAGCATGTGCAATACAGTAAGGTGTTTAAGGCTAATGCGTGAGAGTGTTATGTAATCCATTCGCAAGGCTAGGGTCTGTTTATCTTTCGTGGTTAAATTTTGTTCGAGATAAAAGCGTTTTAATCGCGGCGAGTCGATTGAAGCCTAGTGGCTCTAAGTAAAATTGACTCAACAAAGAATAAAACGCTTTTAGCCGAACCCTTTGGGCAGCGTTTGTAGGTGCTTTCTACTGCGTTATCGGCTTATCAGGTAGAATAGCTACATATCAAAGCCTCTGTCTTGTATAAAACACCTACAAACTGCTGCAAAAATCATCACGAAAGGTCAACAGACCCTAACTCGTGTGATTTTTCTCAGTATATCAAAATATTATTATGAAACATTTTTTTACGATTGTTGAAGCACGCAAAAAGAGGCGTTTCTTTTCGTGTTCGATGTAATAGTTTGGCTCAACTCGGCACTTGATGGGGTGAGTATGGCTTATATCCCTTAGAGGACGAAAGATGCTTTACACAAGCCTGACAAAATAAGGGGTTGCGTACAACTGGAGGAGGTGATTTACTCGCGTTTCCTAAGTAACAGAGGTTTTAAAAACTTAATGGACGACCCCTTTAGTCGACTGAACAATTCACTGTATGACTTCCAATCACCGGAGGCGTACTCATGTTAGAACTTTTCATGCAACCAGAAGCGTGGGCTATCTTCGCTACTTTGTTTGCTCTTGAAGTAGTCTTAGGCGTTGATAACGTCGTATTCATCTCCGTTCTGTGTGAACGATTACCACAACACCAGCGTAAACTTGCCCGAAACCTAGGTATTGGCCTAGCGGTGATGGCGCGTATTGTTTTGGTGTTCTCGATCTCTTGGATCATGCAACTTACTCAGCCGTTAATCAGCTTCAGCGACTATGCGTTTACTGGTCGTGATTTGATTATGATTGCGGGTGGTGCATTCCTACTGGCGAAAAGCTTGAAAGAGTTGTGGAGTTGGTTAACGCATACTGAGCACGGTCACTCGACTCATGTTCGTACTGGTCTGGCTGTTGTTCTGCTTCAGATTGTCGCGGTTGATGCTGTGTTCTCGATGGACTCGGTGATTACTACGGTTGGTCTAACGAGCGAAGTACCAATCATGGTGGCAGCGATCATTTCGTCAGCGATTGTGATGGTGTTAACGGCGGAGAAAATCAACAATCTAGTGACGCGTTACCCGGGCTTTAAGACCCTTGCTCTACTGTTCCTAGTTTTGCTAGGTGGTCTGTTGATGGCAGAAGGTTTTGCTATTCACATCAACAAAGGCTACGTGTATTTCGCGATGGCGTTTGGTTTAGTGTTGGAAATGTGTCATATCCAACTTAAGAAAAAACAACGCCCAGTGATTCAACGAATTCGTCCAATTCGACCTCGTTCAATTGCATTGCAAGTGCGATAATCGAACTCAAAACTGGCCGCTCTCCTGAGCGGCTTTTTTACGTCTGGACATAAGGAAAAGCAAGGGTTTGTCGTGTCGATTAAAAATGGAATTTGTTGTTGTAGCACGAATTTCTTATATAGACCGCCCTAACTCTTACAAGTGAACGAAATAGAATGAACAAACTGATCGATGCGTTATCGACGGACGGATACTACATCTGGGATGATTTCCTTTCTCAAGAAGAAGTGGCTGAGCTGCGTGACTGTATTCCAGACAATTGGAAGAAAGCACGTATTGGTCGTAACGACGATGTGACACGTGTTGAATCGATTCGTAGTGATAAGATTCAATGGTTGAAGCGTGACATGGGCTCGGCAGTAACGTCATTTTTAGACAAGATGGAAGCGATTCGTTTAGAAGCAAACCGTTACTTCTATCTCGGTTTGTTTGAGTACGAAGCGCATTTTGCGAAATATGAGAAAGGTGATTTCTACCAAAAACACCTCGACTGCTTTAAAGGCAATGAAAATCGCCGTCTAACCACCGTGTTCTACATGAATGAATCGTGGAGCGAAGAAGATGCTGGCGAGTTGGTGGTTTATGATTTGAATGACAACGTGATTGCGACGATCCCACCACGTTCTGGTCGCTTGTTTGTATTCTTATCAGAGCAATTTCCTCACGAAGTGTTACCGACAAATGCAGAGCGTTTTAGCATTGCAGGTTGGTTTCGCATTAATGGTGTGAAAGACAACCAGCTTGATATCGCTCACTAAGCGGTTTCATTGATTTCAAGAAGACAAAGGGACACCCACTTGGTGTCCCTTTGTTGTTTGGTTTGTCTAGAACGCTCGGCGTTACATACCTACTGAGAGCTCATAACACGCTTGCCTGTTTGACCATAACACCTGATAAACGTCGGCACAGAGTTTTCCCGAATCTACTTGTTCACCCATGATGATTGCGATTTCTTGTAATGTCATACGGCCTCGATATGGGCGGTCTTGAGAAAGCGCTTGAAAGACATCGACAACGGCAATGATACGAGAAGGCACATCCAAAGCTTCCGCCGTTTTATGATAAGGGTAACCTGAACCATCTAACCGCTCATGATGGTTGGAAGCCCACTCGGCAATCTTGGCATTCGGGAACACTTTGTGCAGGGCTAGTTCAGTATCAATCGTATGACGCTTGATGCGTGTGTATTCTTGCTTGTCTAGTGGGCCTTCTTTGTGAAGGATCTCATCAGGGGTTTTGAGCTTGCCAATATCATGAACCAATCCCGCAATAAAAATCATCTCTTGCTCGTGTTCATCCAATCCCATTTTCTTCGCCAAGTAACGAGACAGTTCAGCCACTTTTTGTGAGTGTTGATAGGTGAAAGAACTTTTTGCGTCGACAATTCTTGCAAGGAAAAGTCCTAAACTGGTGAGATCTTCGATACTTAATTGCTTTTGCAGCCAATCGATATTTTCGAACTGCATACCAATAGTTTCGATGTGTTCGGATTCCATGGCGAACCAAAACGCGTCTGTCATGATAAGTTTGACCATGGCACGGCACATTTCGGGATGAAACAAGGTACCGGCATTAACTAAGACACATTCCGCGATCAGTTCTTCATGTAAAGTGACAAGATCACTATGGCAGTTAGTGACGTAGTGGGCGCGCATAAAATCTAAACGGTCCGCGAGATAGAGTAATGCGGCGACGTTTTTTTCGAAAGGGGGAATATCAATCTGTTCCAACTCATCCCAGTGCGTGTGATGGTAAAGAATCGGAGTAGCGAATTGTGCCAGCAAGCGACACTGCTTAAGTGTGTGGTAACCACGAATGCAGTGGGCTTTGGCGTCTTGAGGGACGAGCTGTTCGAGCAACATCATGTGCTCGCGGGTTTCTGAGACGCCACAGTCGTGAACCATTCCTGCGAAGTAACAGAACTCGGCTTGGTGATTATCCCAACCTAAAGCGAGAGCGCATTGGTATGCGATGTAAGCCACCCGATGGCTGTGGTGAGAATCGTCGACGCCTACGTAATCTAACGCACGCGCCACCCAGATAAGGGCTTGTTTTAGATCGACTTCAAATTCGTGATTACTCGACGAATCATAAGCCTGATTCTTTGTTAAAACCGACATGGTAAATACCGACGTTTTTGTTTTCCCTATGCTCATTTTTCTAGTTTTAAGGGAATGCAGCAGCGAACTGATAGCAAATATGACGAGCATAGGATGTGTTTATAGTTATGGCGGGAATAATACTGGTTGTCGCACGTAAATTTCATCACTAGGGGAAAAGTATCGTTCAGTTCTTTGAACTACGTATTGATTTAGAAAGAATTTTAGGTGTTCGATTGACTTCCTTTGAAAAGCCACCAATTAGTGATGTAAAGTATTCTCATTATCATTGTTGTGTGGAAGGTAAGTTATGAAAAGAGTGGTGGTTTGGGGTGCAAGTAGTGGTCTTGGTTTGGCAATTGCACAGTATTTTGCAGAGAAAGGTGCTGAAGTTGTCGGTGTGGCGAGAAATCCAGACAAAAGCCCAGAATTAAAGGCGATTTGTCAGTCAACGTTTGCATGTGATGCCACTGTTGCGGAAGAGGTTAACGCGGTGGTTGCACAGCTCAATCAAGATGACATTATCATCAGCACCATGGGTAGCTTCCGTGCTGATATCCCAGTGGACTATCTTGGGCATCGACATCTGGTTGACGCTGCGTGTCAGGCTTCTCTAAAGCGTTTTGTTCTAGTGACGTCACTTGGTTGTGGTGATAGCTGGAAATACCTTTCTGACCGTTCTAAAGCGGGTTTTGGCGGTGTTGTGCGTGAGAAGTCATTAGCGGAAGCATGGCTACAAACCAGCGACTTAGATTACACCATCATTCGTCCAGGTGGCTTGAAAGATGGTGAAGTGACGGGCAATGGTGTGTTGGTTGAACCTAAAGAAGTGCATGGTTTGGTATACCGCCAAGAAGTGGCTCGTTTACTTTTTGAGATGCTGGAAAAAGGTCAGGGCAGTGGTGAGATCTTCCACTGTGTCGATCCAGAGCTGACTTACTAGGTTGGCCTTTTAAGCGAATGATTTTGAGGGGCTGGGTTTAGGCGCTGTCCCTGCTTTCGTTTGAATAGAGCACGACTTGGTCGCGGCCTAGATCTTTTGCGGCATACAAGGCTTCGTCTGATTCATCTAACAGGCGATTTGGGTCTATGATGTCGGCTTGCGTGCGCTCTGAAAGGCTAATACCAATGGAGATGGTTAGATACTTGATGATCGGCTCATCATGATGAATGATTTCCAGTTGTTTAACCCGTCCGCGCAGTTGGTTGCCTCGCGCTAACGCCTCTCTAGTATCGTGAACAGGGGCAAGCACAACAAATTCTTCGCCTCCTAGGCGCAAAGCATAGCCGTGGGTTTGCACGGCGAAAGATTCCAAGGTCTTCGCAACTTTTTGCAAGGCCTTATCACCCTGCAAGTGACCCCTATGATCATTAAACTCCTTAAAGTGATCGATATCGATAAAGAAACACGCGATGAACATTTTGTTCGATTGATAACACAATGAGCGAAATGATGCTTCAAGAGAACGGCGATTATACAGACCGGTTAAGGGGTCGTGCTTCACCATGTCATCGAGTTCTCTGTTTTTGCAGACAACTTTGTCGACAAGATGGCTAAAGGCGCGCGCTAAATCTCCGATTTCATCTTTCCTTTTGGTATTAGGGACTTGAAACAAACTGATGGTTTCAAAATTTTGACGCATAAAAGTAGATAAGTTGTTGATTGGCGAAGAGATGTGATAAGAAAGCAGCAACAAAAGAGGATAAGAAATCGCCATTCCTAACACGATTTCGCGGATAGAATCGACAACAAATTCCTCTCGAATATCCCTTACGAGCTGTATGTCGTAGAGCAATTCAATGTTGCCTTGAATGTCCCCGTTTAACGGTAATGTGATATAGAGGATGTCTTTCTCAAAGCTTATGTGGCTTTTTCCGATTACCCGACAAGGGTAGAGATCCAACGTGTGGTCTTCTTCCAACTCTTTACTTAAATAGTACTGCTCACGGGCGTCATTGAGTCGGGCGAGCAGGTATTGCACTTTTACACTCGATTGTGAGCCTGTTTTTTTCACGGATGTTAGTCTGGCAATGCGTTGATCTAAGTCCTGCTCGAAAGTTGGGGGATAATCGGAGCGCCAAATCTCTTGTGCATTTCGATTGTAAGTGACGGACACTGGGGTTTTCGACACTGAGGAATAGCCGTTGACGTAGAGATAACGCAAATCCGTATGCATTTCCAATTCATCTTTAAAGCTCGGCAACATTAAGTTTGCATAGTTGCCGCCATGAACCGCATCGCTGATGTGATGAATTAGCGCGCTCGCACTCTGCTCACGAGAGACGATCGTCGTTTTAATGATGGTGTCCATTGAGTTATGAAAGTTGTAGTAACCCAAAGCACCAATCATGAGAATGACGAGAACAAAATGCGAGAGGAAGATCTTTATTCTTATTGATGTTCCCACAATATGAATTACTCATTAAACACATCAATGATGGGCACCGCACAAGTACCATTGACGCAGATGTCTTTGTATCCGTTATGACAGCGATAGCAAGCTTCAATTCTCAGAGAGGGGTGACTATCGGATATGTCGTTTCCCTGCCGATCATAACTCCCGTAAAGCGCTTCACCAGCAAGATGCTCGGTGACAAAAATAATGTTTTCTTCTTCGTATATCGCAACTGCCGTTAAGCCATCGGTATATGGGCCGTGCTTTTTATAAGCTTCTACTTTGTGTTTTGGGACATATATGCTCAGGTTTGTGCCTCTTCCTTGATTCGTCCAGTTGTACATCTTCACTGTTTCTTGCACAAAAGTGGGTGTGTTTGGTGGCAACACTACATCTCTGGCCGGAATAACGCTCTGTTTTACAAGCACAAGTCTGTCGAGGTTTTCTGGAAAGCTCGCTAATGAACTCGCGAAAACTGAGCCAGAAAAGGCCATCAGAGCAAACAGCTTGTATCCCATGGCATGTCCTCAAGCGTTGGTACATAAGTAATAGAATAGTCGATAATCATTGGTTTGGTCGGGTTGGGCTGTGAGAGAAACAAATACAAGATTCTGTGAGCTCTCGATCTCGAAGTGATTGAAAAAACATCTAGAATGACTAAGTCATACGCTCAGCCAAAACACAAAAGGAATTTGTATGCTGAAACATTTTCTCTATCGCGGTTATACCAATGGACTCAAAGTGGCCGCTCACGTTCTTCCTCTGCCAAAGCCAACGCTATTTTCGGGTTCTGGCTCCGTTAATGAATTGTGTGAGGCGGTCAGCGATCTGGGCTTTCAGCGATTGTTGTTGGTGACAGATGAGGGGCTTGTCCAGATCGGAATGGCAGAGCAAGTTGCAGAGCGCGCAAGCTCTAAAGGATTAGAGGTTGTTGTATTCTCAGAGGTGAAGCCAGACCCAACTTATGACCATGTTGAACGTGGCTTAGATGTTTATCTGGAATCCGGATGCGATGCGATTTTAGCGCTGGGTGGTGGCTCGGCAATGGATTGTGCCAAGGTGATTGCCGCTAAAGTGACGAATAAGCGTCCCATCAAAAAACTCGCGGGGTTGTTTCGTGTCTGGAGAACACCAGCGCCTTTATTTGTTATCCCAACCACATCGGGTACAGGATCTGAGGTGACCATTGCCGCTGTAGTTTCCGACCCCGTTACCCACCTTAAAACGCCGTTAATGGACCCTAAACTCGTGCCATTGATGGCTGCATTGGATGCAGATCTGTTGTTGGGCTTACCAGCAAAGATTACGGCGGATACGGGGATTGATGCATTGACGCACGCTGTTGAAGCGTATGTATCCCGCAATGCATCACAAGAAACAAAAGCCTACTCCGTTGCAGCCATTAAACTCATCTTTAAGTATTTGCCTAAAGTGGTAGAACAGGGGGAAGACGTAGAAGCAAGGCATAAAATGGCGATGGCGTCTTATTATGCTGGGTTAGCGTTCACCAAAGCGAGCTTAGGTTACGTTCATGCCTTTGCCCATAACTTAGGAGCAAAATATGGATTGCCTCATGGAATGGCGAATGGTCTTGCTTTGTTACCGGTTCTTAAGTTTTCGCTGCCAGAGATAGAGCCACAACTGATTGCTTTGAGTGACGCCTTGTTAGGAAGTAGCGCCGATTCTGCCAGTGCCCAAAACTTTCTCGATCGTATCGAAGAGTTGTATGAAGTGATTGGCATCGAAAAACAC
Source organism: Vibrio sp. Sgm 5 (assembly GCF_026241575.1). Lineage (NCBI taxonomy): Bacteria > Pseudomonadati > Pseudomonadota > Gammaproteobacteria > Vibrionales > Vibrionaceae > Vibrio > Vibrio sp. Sgm 5. The sequence continues at coordinate 74,722 of NZ_JAPHPY010000015.1, read as the reverse complement.
ACACCAGTGCTTAACAGTTCGGACACAGAAGAGTTAGTGGCGTTGATCTTGAAAGAAGCGCATTGGAACTACCCAGTACCCAAATTCATGAATGAGCAAGAATGTGCTCAGTTACTTTCTGAAATTCGCACTTAAGATATGGTTGTAAATTAAAATATACAGTAGTGGTTTTTTATCCTTACACTTTGCTTGATATTATTCTAAAGATCCTACAGAATCAGCTTCATTACGAACATGGTGTTAGATTTATGGTGCCGTTGCCCGATCTGATGCTAATAAATCTTATTAAGCTGTAAAAATAAATATACAATGAGTCGATCTAAAGTGTTTGGTAGTACCCTGATTATTGCAGGGACTACAATTGGTGCCGGTATGCTGGCACTTCCTCTTGCCTCTGCGGGTATTGGTTTCACGACTTCCTTGCTGATCATGCTAGGTCTGTGGGCATTAATGGCGTTTACCGCGCTATTGATGTTGGAGCTTCATCAGTATGCCGATAGCAGTGCAACTCTTCATACTCTAGCGAAACAAATTCTTGGTCAGAAGGGCAAGTGGGTTGCAAGCTTTGCCATGCTTTTCTTGTTTTACTCATTGTGTGCTGCTTATATCGCTGGTGGTGGTGCTCAGTTTGGTGACAGACTCACCGAATGGTTTGGTCTAGATATTTCAGGTTCGACTTCAACCATCATTTTTACTCTTATTGTGACCATGGTTGTGACAGTGGGTACTGGCACTGTAGACAAAGTAAACCGCGTGCTGTTTGGTCTTAAAATGGTGACCATGATTGCAGTCTTGTCATTTCTTGCGCCAAATGTGACCGAATCTTACCTATTAAGCATGCCTGTAGAGCAAGGACTGATTGTTGCCGCCATCCCAGTTATTTTTACTTCGTTTGGCTTCCACGGCAGTATTCCGGCGATTGTGAACTACCTAGACGGCGACACATCATCGCTACGTAAAGCGATCATTGTGGGTTCGACCATTCCATTAGTGATTTACATTTTCTGGCAGATCGTCACTTTAGGCGTCGTAAGCCAAGAAACACTGGTTGAAAATGGTGGTTTGAGTGCACTGATTGGACAGCTTTCTCAAACGGTTCATCAGTCCAATCTTGGCAGTGTTGTTGGTGTATTTGCCGACTTAGCTCTTCTGACCTCTTTCTTGGGAGTGAGTTTAGGCCTGTTTGAATTCTTGGGTGACACCATCAAAGGCGATAGTGAAAAACCAAACCGTTTGGTGGCGGCTGTCATAACTTTTACGCCACCGCTTGGCTTTGCACTGTTTTACCCACAAGGCTTTATTATGGCATTAGGTTACGCTGCAATTGCGTTGGCAATCCTTGCGATTTTCTTACCTCTGGTGATGGTGGTGAAAGTACGTCGCTCTGAAGAGTTTACTGGTGAATACCGCGTTGCAGGAGGCCAAGGTGCGTTGGCGGTAACGGGGATTGTAGGAACAGGCATTGTTTTGGCACAAGTATTGATTACTCTGGGAGTGCTACCTGCGCTTGGTTAATAGAAACAGTGAATAAAACGAAAGCCAGTGTGTTACAGCGCACTGGTTTTTTTGATCTGGATTAAATTACCGTAGAATATTCGGTGAAAATATTGGCGGAAAACTGTTTTTATTTCGTACACTTAGACTGTGGTATGTCGATAATTTAGGTGGAGAAAAGCCGCTCTAATCACATCAAATACGCTGACTTTAATGAGCCTTTTCTTCGGTATTTCTCTACTTGGGTGTGGAGGTGAAGTATGGCGCACCGGAGTTTTTACCCGTTTGCAAAGCCGCTTAATGAGCAAATGCAAACATTGAAAAATAGGATGCAGGTCCATTTGCCATGCATTGATAGGGTGTCGTTTGCCAAATATCACCCTAAGCAAGGTGTGCTAAAATCTTTTGCTGAAAGTGAGTTTGATACTTGGTGTCTAGCGCATCATGAAGCGCCATTGCGCAAGCTTCACAATCTTAGTCTCGCGGCTGATAACGCCGTCCCTCGTGTGGTTAACGATCTCTACGACATCAACCATTGCTCACGTGTTCAGACATTACTTAAACACGGTTATCACTCCTCTGTTGCTGTCCCTTGCTATGATCAGCAAACCTTTACTGGTTTTGTGTTCCTCAACTCCATCCAACCAAATGCCTTTAGTTTAGAAGCGCTGAATGGCCTCAAACCGTATTTCGAAATGGTACAGTTTGCTGTGGAATCGGAGGACCATGTGGTTAATGCAATCGAAATACTTGCAGAACGGATGCACTGCTTGATGCCAGGCTATTCGCCCGAAGTGTTTTCTCATAGCAAGAGGATGGGACTTTACAGTGAAGTGATCGCCACTCACATTGCCGACCGTTACCAACTCTGTGATGAAGTGGTGGAGCAGATTGGGATGTTTGCGAGATATCACTCTTTGAGTGAGACCGCTTTACCAGCCGACATTGTTTGCCGTCGCCATCATTTATCTCGCGAGCAAGAATCGCGACTACAAGAGCACATCGAACAATGCATAGAAGCCGCAGATAACATTGTTGCGAGAATTGGTAACCCTGTGCATCCAAGCATTACCTTGTTCCACCAAATCATGACATATCAACACGAGAACTTAAATGGGTCGGGTTATCCGTATGGATTGGAGGACATCGATATTCCTATTGCGGCCAAAATTGTCGCTGTCGCTAACGTGTTCGATGTGATGACTACCCACCATCCATATCGTCAGGCGTGGTCGATCCCATATGCGTTATTAGAGTTAGAAAAGCTTGTGTATCAGGGATTGTTATCAAGAGAATGCGTCAACGCTTTACGTGATCATCAAGATTACTTAAAGCAAATCATCCATAAATACCCAGAGCATTATGCAGGCATGGGATTAATGTGAAAGTAGAGGAGTAAACCGTGAAGGGAATCAAATGTTGACTAGGAGGTCATTATAAACAATACTGTATATGTATACAGTAACTCGTTTGGAGGTGAAGTATGTTGTGGGAAACCCTTGAAAGAGTAAACCGCTTACGCCAACAAGCACTTGCGAATGATGAATTCGTAGAGTCTGCAAAAGAACACGAAGAAGCTTTGCATGACCAAGAGCATTATTACCAACCTAAGAAGCGTTCAGCCAAAGACAGACAAGGTAAGAAGTCGCTGGCCGATATCTATAAAGAAGTAGAATTTGGCGCTGACGCTCGTCACTAATGTCATCAAACGGCTGCGGACCTCATCCACTTTTTCTCACCGCCGCAGCGTAATTCATCTTATGGGCAAGTGCCTATCACTTAGCCGCTTGCCCAATCGTCTCGAAACGTAAATTCCCCCTTCGTTTTGAATCCTGCTTCTTGAAGTCACTTGGTTATCTTCCTTATCGATAAGCAAGGAGCGCACTCGATCTGAATCACCGATCCTTACCATCTTTTAAATTTATAAAATAATCAACTAATGATAATAATAATGGTTTGCATTTGTATCTGCCCTGTTATATAAAGCCAAGCTTATTAATCGTTTTGTTGAATAAAATAATGAAACGTAACGGATAGGTGAATGGGTTAATCACGCATTACCGATGCCGATAGTTAAATGGATTAGGTGAAGTAGGGATGTTAGAAGCCAAAGCTCTTCAGTTCAACATTAACGGAAAGTCTCTGTTGAAAGCATTTGATTTGACGTTTGAAACTGGAAAAACGTACGCGCTCGTTGGCCACAATGGTTCAGGAAAATCCACGCTTCTCAAGTTGTTAGCCCAGCAGCAGGCATACAGTGACGGTGATGTTTTGTTGCACGGCGACAATATTAATCATTTTTCCGCAAAAAAATTCGCACAACATATCGCATATCTACCCCAACACTTACCGATGACGGACAGTATTCTTAGCCGTGATTTGGTCAGTTTTGGTCGTTATCCATGGCATGGCTTGTTAGGGCGTTTAAGTGCAAAAGACAAAACCATAGTCGAAGAAGCGATGGAGATGACTGGAACGTTGAAATATGCTGATCGTTTAGTCGACACGCTTTCTGGTGGTGAGCGACAACGTGTGTGGCTGGCCATGCTACTTGCTCAAAAGACGGAATACTTGCTACTTGATGAGCCACTGTCGGCGCTCGATATTAGCCATCAGGTCGATATGCTTTCTTTGATCGCTAAGTTAAGTAGAGAGCTTGGATTAGGGGTCATCATTGTTCTGCATGACATCAATTTAGCCGCTCGCTTCTGTGACCACATCGTAGCCCTACATCAAGGTGATTTGATTGCACAAGGTGATGTTCAACAAGTGTTCACTGAGCCCAAGCTGAAAGAAATATATGGCATTGAAATGCGTATTTCAGATCACCCCGCTGGATATCCAGTAGCAATGCCAAGCTAAGCGGAGTCGACAATGAACCGCATACTTCGTTTTTCTTGGTTAAAGCACGTAGCCTCCCTTACGGCTCTCTTTTTAACCTTCCCAGTTGATGCAACCTCGCAACGAGTTATGTCTGTCGATTGGACCCAAACTGAAACCATGTTGGCACTTGGTGTTGTGCCTGTGGGAGTTGCGCAAGGGCAAGATTACGATGCTTGGGTAAAAGCGCCATTGTTGCCAGTGCAAACCAAAGATGTGGGTTTGAGGACGCAACCTAATATCGAACGTATTTATGAACTCAAGCCGGATCGTATTTTTATTGCGCCTTATTTCTCTGCTATGAAAGAGCGCCTTGCTGATATCGCGCCTGTGACTACCATCGATCTCTATGGTAAAGGCATTACGGATTGGTCGGTACTCACTCAATTTACCCTTACTTTTGGAAAGGAGTTGGGAAAAGAAGCGCAGGCGGAAACTCTAATAGCACAGTCTGAGGTGCAACTTTCCAAACTCAAGCAAACGATAGATGCAGATTCTGCTCCTTTATTAATGATTCAATTTATGGATACCAAGCACGTACGCGTTTTTGGTGAAAACAGTCTTTATTCTCAGGCGATTGCCAAGCTCGGTCTTTCTAACGCATGGAAAGAAGAAACCAACAGTTGGGGATTTAACATGGTTGGGATTGATAAATTGGCAGGAATCTCAGCACAGATCGTCATTGTAGAGCCACTTCCTCATGGAGGGGAGCAGCAACTCGCGAGTGATAAATTCTGGCAATACATTGTTGAGCAATCAGGCCATCCCGTTATGCGAGTCGCTCCCGTTTGGAGCTTTGGTTCGATGCCTTCTGCTGTTCGATTTGCGCACTTAGTGGCTGCAGAAAAAGAAAAGGAGCAACGTGAATGAAAACCGTTCCTTTGACGATGGTGGTGTTACTTTCGGCACTTACTCTGTTTGTTGGTGTGGTTCATCTGCACAACACAGCGGCATTTCCGGTTGCGCTGAAAAGCCTTTGGCAACCAAATTTTCAATCGATAGATTCGGTTTTACTGCATTTTAGCTGGTGGCCGCGAGTTTTCACGACCATTATTTCGGGCGCAGGATTGGCGGTCGCTGGCGTATTGATGCAACAAGTCTTGCGTAATCCACTGGCTTCACCAACTACACTTGGTGTCGCAAGTGGTGCGAATTTTACCTTAATGTTGGCGACGTTATTCGCCTCTTGGTTGCTGGATTTTTCAGCCAACCTTGTTGCGTTGATTGGCGGTGTTACGTCTATGGCGCTGGTGATGTTGTTATCTTGGCGACGCGCTTTGTCTCCAACCGTTGTTGTGGTTTCCGGTCTGGTAATTAACTTGTATTTTGCTTCGCTAAGTACGGTCATTTTGATGATGAATACCGAGAAGCTTAATGGATTGATGATTTGGGGAGCAGGTTCTTTAGTTCAAAGTGGGTGGGATGACTTTCGCTATTTGGCCCCACGTGTCGCGATTGCCGGCCTGGTCGCATTTCTGTTTGCTAAGCCATTAACTTTATTGGAGTTATCGGAACAGGGAGCAAAAAGCTTAGGTGTATCTCTAGCAAAACTAAGATTTGTATGTCTGGGTTTAGCGGTTTTGATTACCTCTTGGGTGGTGGCGACGGTTGGTATCATCGGTTTTATCGGTCTAGCTGCTCCGGCAATCACGCGTTTAATTGGTGTTCATCAGATCAAGCACAAGCTTTGGATATCGATGTTGATCGGCGCAATGTTATTGACATTGACCGATTTGGTTATTCAGCAGTTACCCGGTCTAATGGCTAGCTTTATTCCTACGGGAGCTGCAACGGCTGCGCTTGGTGCTCCGCTCCTACTTTGGTTACTGCCGCGGTTGTCGCAAAAGACACAAGGGCATACCCAAATGGTGCTTACTCGACACTCCGAACGAGTCAATAAGCTGAATAAACACGCCATCGCATTTACCTTTCTGATTATTCTGGCGGGCGTGGTTCTTTTCAGTACGGTTTCTGTACAGAATCAAGGTTGGACGTCGCTTTTCTCGACTAAAGAATGGCTATTTTTAGAATGGCGAACGCCAAGACTCCTAGCCGCGGCGATTGCAGGTGCTATGTTGGCGATAGCAGGAACCATTATTCAACGCTTAAGTGGCAATCCAATGGCCAGCCCTGAAGTTATCGGTATCAGTTCTGGTACGGCAATTGGCTTAATTATTGCCATGTTTACTGGCGTTGGCGCGTCTGTGGTTACTTTGTCGATAGGTGGTTTGATCGGCGCTTTACTTACGATATTCGTAATCGTTTTACTGAATAGAAAATCTGGCTTCCAACCAGAGCGCATTTTGCTGACAGGCATTGCGATTACTGCGCTGATGAATGCGATACAAAGTTTTATTTTGGCTACCGGTGATCCACGTAGTTATCAGGCGTTAGCTTGGCTCTCTGGCTCTACTTATTACGTTTCTTTGGATACCTTGCTGCCTTTGGCCGTGTCGGCGTTGACCTTCATCGGCTTGAGCTTTGTGTGTGTAAGATGGTTGGATATTTTGCCAATTGGCGCTTCTTCTTCAAAGGCATTAGGGCTAAATGTAGATCGCTCCCGTGCCGTTCTGTTACTCCTTGTCGCTTGTCTCACTGTGAGTGCAACGTTGGTCGTCGGTCCTATCAGCTTCGTCGGTTTACTTGCGCCACATTTGGCACGTCTATTTGGATTTAATAAAGCATCTCAACATATGTTGTGCGCGGCTTTAATTGGCGCTGGCGTAATGCTGTTGGCAGATTGGCTAGGCAGGCAAGTACTTTACCCTCAAGAGATACCCGCAGGTCTCATGGCCTCAATCATAGGGGGCCTGTACCTAATGTGGGGGTTACGTCGTTTGTAAGAGTTTAAATCCACTGGGCAAGACGACGAACCCAAACAAAGACAACTGATAAGAATTCTATGACTGGGTGATCGCTCTCATCACCCACTAAGTAGTGCTCGCAAAACACATTCTGTGCTTTTGCATTTATGGAAAACAGTGGTTATGCCGGAACCAACCTCATCGTATTCGTGCGTTGATATTGCTTATAAAAGGTTGGAAAGGTTGCCGACTAAAGGAGAAAATAATGAATCGGCAGTTTATGCTGACACCAGCGTCAATGGCTATTGCAATGGTGTTAGCTACCCCTCAAGTGCTTGCTCAAGAAGATGAAAACCTGGTTGTTATTGGCCTGCAAGAAGACAGTGCTGTTGGTCCCGACTTTAGCTATCTTGGCGCTAAGAGTCGCACTGCAACCAAAATGGATTTAGCGATCAATGAAACGCCTCGCGCGGTTTCTGTAGTGACTCGCGAACAAATGGATGATCGCGCATCCATCAGTGTTTCAGATGCGTTGCAATATACGCCAAGCATTCAAACCAACTACTTTGGTGAAGATAACAAACAAGACTGGTTTATCATCCGAGGTTTCAAACAGGCAAACAGCGGCTTGTACCAAGATGGCACTCGTCTTTACTCATCAGGTTTTTACAGTTGGCAGATAGACCCATTTGCACTAGAGCGAGTAGAAGTGTTGCGCGGTGCAGCTTCTGTTCTTTATGGCCAAAACCCACCGGGTGGGGTGATCAACCTAGTAAGCAAACGCCCACAATTTGATGGTGGCTCTGGCCAGGTGTCTCTGGAATATGGCTCTGAAGATCGTAAGCAAATTTCGTTAGACGTGAACTCCGAAGTGAATGAAAAGCTCGCGGTCCGTGTTCAAGGTCTGGCGAGAAAAAATGGCACGCGTGTTGATGGCGTCGAGGCTGAGCGGTTCTTAATTGCTCCGTCACTGACGTACAAATTTACAGATATGTCGGAAATTACCTTGCTGACTAGCTACCAGAAAGATGACTCCGACCCGTATCTGCAATTCTTACCTGTTGAGGGGACATTAAAGCCAAACAAAAATGGAAAGATCAGTGATAGCCTTGCAATAGGAAACACGGATTGGGAAACATTCGAGCGTGAACAGCTTTCTTTAGGCTACGAGTTCTCACACAGGTTTAACGACACTACGTCTTTTGTGCAGTCGACGCGTTACAGCCAAATGGAGGTGAACCTGAGGCAGATGTACTCCTATGTGTATGCAGCAGATGTTCCAGGGCTAGGTCCATTGCTTGACCCGCTTAACGAGCGTAAGAGTATCTTACGTGCAGCGACCACAGAAGAGGGGTCATCAGACGCGTTTAATATTGATAACCGTCTGATACACAATATGAAATGGGGAAGTGTGGAACACAACCTCATGGTGGGAATTGATTACCAAATGGTGAGCATTGATGGCAAAGACTTTGCCAGTGATCCATTGGTTGCGGACGGTGACGCTATCTTAACAACGCCAATTGGTATGCTGCCTGACCCACGTTTTGATGTGTTTAACCCAAATTATTCAGACAACGTTTGGTTACTTGACTCAACCACACTTCAACCGCTAACGGACGCAGATAAACAACGTACTAAGGTGGATAATGAACAGCTTGGTATCTATCTTCAAGATCACATGTTGATCAACGATAAATGGGCTGTGTTATTGGGGGCGCGTTATGACAATACGAGTAATGAAGTACATAACGTAACCACAGGCTCACGCACCAAAGTGGATAATGAAGAGTGGACGTTAAGCTTAGGTACTGCGTATATCACGGATTCTGGATTTACGCCTTACTTTAGTTACTCACAATACTTCGACCCAATCATTCAACAGGACAGTGCTGGTAAACCCGCTAAACCGGAAAGCGGTGATCAGTTTGAAGTTGGTGTGAAATACCAACCTCGTTCGTTTGATGGTTACTTTAACGTTGCTGCATATCAAGCAACTAAAGAGAACCTCGCTCGTATTTACCTCAACGAGCTGACTCAGATTGGTAAGGTAGAGAACAAAGGACTCGAATTAGAAGCGGTTGCTAACGTGACGCCGTCACTAACTCTGCTTGGTAACATCGCTTATGTGGATTCGGAAATCAAAGAGGATGTAAATACATCTTGGGTTGGCAATACGCCGTCTCAAGTAGCAAACACGGTATCTTCTGCATGGGCACATTACCGTTTCCTTGAAGGAACTTTTGATGGTTTAGCTTTCGGGCTGGGTGCTCGATATACGGGTGAATCCTACGGTGACAACACTGAAACGTTGAAGGTCCCAGGCTATTTCTTGATGGACGCGACGGTAAGCTATCGTATTGGTGATTACAAACTTCAGGTGGCGGCGAAAAACCTAGCTGATAAAGAGTATGTTGCGACGTGTGACGGCTTCTGTTGGTATGGTGATCGCAGAAATGTGATTGCGATTCTTACCTACGATTGGTAAATCATCGAGAGCGAAACGAAAACCCCCCCGAGCAGTCGGGGGATTTTTTAGAAATCAGCTTTACGGACGTAGTGGGGGTTTTTGTATTTCTTCTCTGGTCCAAAACTAGAAACCACCAACTTGTTCCAAAGCGTTTTATCGAACTCTCCTTTAGGAATGGAAGGGTATAGTGTTTCTTCTTCTTCCCTTGCAAAGTTCATGTACTGCTTTTTCTTTATTTGGTTGTATTTCTTTGCGATTTGGTTGTGTTTTCTCACCCATTCGAGCTTATATTCACGCAACACGTTTTCGCCTTTTTCGGCGTCCATACGTGATAAGAAAAGGCGTTTGTACGACACTTTTCTGTCGAGCATAGTACGCATTACCGTCTGGATATACTTACCATGATGAGTGATGGTGATATCTTTCTCGTCAATAGGCGTGATAAACCAGCTCTTCGGTAAAAAGCTCGGCTTCTTAAATTGCTTATTACGTTCCACTAGCACCTGATGAAGAACTAAATCAGATGTGCCGCGAAAGGTCTTTTGCCACTTAGCGATTCGTATCTGTAACGAACCTGGTAAGCGATAGATGTTAGTAAACTTATCTTGGTCCATGGACTTCTGTCATGAAATTAATATGCAATGTGAAAATTCGCAAACACAAACCCACAAACGTCATAAACAGGTATTGTTTGAATAGGTTGCGTCGGTAGTTAGCGCGATTTTACAACGACCTTGCTGATAATAGCGAGGGGTTATGTCAATAATAGGTAAGAAATAAAGAAATTGTTTAGATTATGAATGAAAGTTTGCATCTAAGAAAAAGCCCGTTTCGTTAAAACGGGCTTGACGTAAGTGCTCATGTGCGCTCTGAGCTGTTTAAACAGCTTCCTCGAACTGCTTATCGTCCTCTTCTTCAATTTGCTGAATATGGCGGTTTGCTTGTTGAAGTTGGTACATTTGCGCGTAACGACCATTTTGCTTCAATAGTGCTTTATGGGTTCCGCTTTCTACCAAATCACCATGGTGTAAGACGATGATCTTATCGGCATCCAAAATGGTCGATAAACGGTGGGCAATCACCACAAGTGTCATGTCTTGGCGAAGTACTTGTAGACTCTTCTGAATCAACGCTTCGGTCCCCGAGTCGATGTTCGCAGTCGCTTCATCCAAAATAAGAATCTTTGGCTTCGCCACTAATACACGTGCGAGTGCAAGCAATTGTTTTTGGCCTGCCGAAAGATTGGTTTCACCTTGGCCAAGTTGCGTATCCAAGCCATTCGGATAACGACGAATCTGTTCAGCTAATCCGACTTTTTCAAGAGCATCCCAAATCTGAGCGTCTTCCATTGGTCTACTCAGAGATATATTTTCTCGCACGCTTGCTGGGAGAATGTGCGGATCTTGTTGAACCATGGCCACATCTTTACGAAGGACATCTTTACCTAACGACTTTAATGGGCGCCCATCAATGAGCAGTTCACCGAACTCTGCTGGGTAGAAGCCCATTAGCAGGGACGCTAGGGTACTTTTTCCGCTTCCGGTATGACCGACAAGCGCAATAAAGTCTTGGTGGTTGGCCTTTAAAGAAATGTCCTTCAATACGTCTTGTTTTCCGTCGTAACTGAAAGTCAGGTTGTTAAGCTCAATTGATCCAGCTCTTAATGGCTGATGGTCATCACCGTAAGTTTGCTCTTTCGCATCGATCAATTCGAACACACGTTCACTTGATACGAGCGCTTGCTGAAGCAATGCCAATTGTTGGGTCATCTCAATTAAAGGTTCGGTAACACGAGCAAGATAACTGATGAACGCATAAAGCACACCCACACCAATCAGTTCGATACCGTTGAAACCAAAGATAGCCACCAAAGAGAGTAGGGCGAGGCCCGCTAACAAGTCCATTAACGGGCGCAATAAGTAGCCATTCAAACGAATCACCTTTTTAGAAGCAACCAAGTGCTGCTCGGTTAGGTCATTAAACTGCTTGTTAAAACGCGCTTCTTGTTGCATGAGCTGAACAACACTCATCCCTTGGATTGATTCGCTTAAATTCGCATTGATATCGGTGAGCAAATCGCGCATGTTGCGGTAGTTCTCGGTACTCATCTGTTTGAATAGGTACATAAAGCCAACGACGATAGGCAGTAGCACCAACACAACCAGTGTTAACTTCCAACTCATGTAAGTCATTACGCCAAGCATGACTAAGATCATGACAACATTTTTCACCACCGTCGCGATAAGCAGTTCATAAAACTGCTGAAGCGATTCCGTATCGTTAGTGATGCGAGAAACCAGCTTCCCTGCAGGTGTGTAATCGAATGCTGATAGCGGTTGTTTGATGACACCAGAGAAAACTTGTTTACGAATGGTTTTTATCGTATCGGTTGCAACAATACTGAATTGTAGCGACTGAAAGTATTGGAAGGTCGCGGAGATGATTTGCAAAGCGATGTAACCAGCCGCGAGCGAAATCAAAATATCGCGCGAGTAGTCGCCTTTGGCAATATGTTCATCGATAAAGTATTGGATCAACCAAGGCCCACCGGCACTAGCTAACGCTGCAATAAACAGCAGAGAAAGCCCTTTAATCATTGGCTTTGGCTGAGACAATGGGTAAGACATTAACCGCTTAAATGTTGTTGATTGCTTCATGATTAGTCCTCCATTGCCTGTTCAAGTTTTTGGTACTGATACATTTCAGCGTACCAGCCTTGACGTTCAAGCAACGCTTTGTGCTGTCCGCGCTCTCCAATGTGACCGTGGTTTAGTACGATGATTTCTTCAGCCGCCTCTAGAGCCGTTAGACGGTGGGCAATGACAATCAGCGACTGGTCACGATAATAAGTTTCTAAGTTCTTAAGTATTTGATGTTCTGTCCGGCCATCTACGGCAGACAGTGCGTCATCCAACACGAGAACCTGAGCATTTGATAACATCGCACGAGCGATCGCGATACGTTGCTTTTGACCGCCAGAAAGGGTAACGCCTTTTTCGCCCACTTCGGTTTGGTAACCTTCAGGAAACTTTTCGATATCGTCATGGATGCACGCCAATTTTGCCGCGCGGTAGACTTCGTCTTTCGACGCATCTGGATTACCTAAAGCGATGTTGTCGAAGATCGATTTAGAGAATAGGAAAGGACTTTGGTTAACGACGGCAAAACGATTTCGCCACTCAGGTAATACGGCATCTTTAATGTTAATGTCACCGAACTGAATCGTGCCATTATCCATATCATGTTGACGGAGCAAGAGAGTCAGCAGCGTTGATTTGCCACTACTAACCGGTCCCGCAATACCCAACATTTTTCCAGGTTCTAATGTGGCGTATAAATCGGTTAGTGCGGCGGGTAAATTCTTAGACCAATAGAATTCATCAATTTTGATGTTCAATGGTAATGGCTGTTTACCTAACGATTTCTCACCACTGATGATTTCAGGTTGTTCATCGAAGATTTCTTGTAGGCGATTCCAAGCGGCAGAGCCACGCTCAAGAATATTAAACAAAAATGCAAAGGCCAGCATTGGCCAAATCATTAAGCCGAGATACATGGTAAATGCGGTTAAGTCCCCCAAAGTGATGTCGCCTTTATCTACCAAGTAAGCGCCAGAAGCCACACTTAGGAAGAATGACATACCAATGGTAATCTGGATGGCAGGATCAAAACGAGCATCCACTCTTGCAACTGCAATGTTCTTTGCGCCTGTATCATCAACGACGTCTTCGAAGCGTTGTTGCTCTTGGTTTTCTAATCCAAAAGCACGCAACATGCGAACGCCATTGAGAGATTCTTGCGTCATATCTGACATTGAAGAGAAGGCTTCTTGGGCAATTTTAAAGCGTTTATGAAGAATACGAACAATGAAGAAGATAATTACCGCCAAGAATGGCATTGGTAACAACGCCATGACAGTGAGCTTCCAACTGACTTGAGTGACCATCACAATCAGTACTGCAATGCCAGTAATCAGTGAGTCAGCTGCCGTTAGTACACCTTCTCCAGCGGTCATCACGATATTACGCACGTCATTAGTGCCTCGGGCCATGAGGTCACCAGTTTTAAAACGCTCAAAGAAACGAGGAGGTTGAGTCGACAAGTGATGATACAGGCGATTACGCAAAATGGTCCCTAATTCCCAACTCGCGCCAAATAGCCATATACGCCAGAGTATTCGACAGGCATATATCGCAAAAAACAACACGATAAGGCCCAATAACCACATGACTAAGGTACGGGTTTCTAGCGTGTTATCGACGACACCGTCAACGATAATACCAACCGCTTTGGGAGGAATTAATTGCAGGGCGGAAATGACAGCAAATAATAGGATTGAACCTACATAATGTTTCCACTTTTGTCGAAAATACCAACGCAATTGCCAGAATATTCGCATTTCGCCTCCTGCTTAAATGATTGAATTTATTATGGAACCATTATTGAGCGAAATGATGAGTTTACAAGCATAATTTTTGAGCGAAATAAAAAACAATACAATGTGTCGATTTTGTCATGGTGCATTGATTTAGAGCTTTATCTATCTCTGTAAGGACCGGATGTAACAAAATATTGTGAAATTTATGTTAATGCTTGGTTTTGCGGGTTTCTGTCGTGTAAAAGAGGGAAGGCTTCAAAAGTAAGTCTCTTGAAGCCCATTTTAAGGCGTTTTAGCAGTCGTCAGTTTTAATTTCGTACTTTATTTGACCACCGGCTGTATGTGGGTAGTATACCTCAACATAGCAAAGGTGAAAGATGTCTACAGGCTTGTTAGCAAAACCGATGAGGAAATAGGGTTCATTTTCGTCTTCAACCCCATACCATCGATTGATCGTTAATTGCGGATCAAATCCTGCTAAATCATGAGCGGGAATCACATTCTTGATATAACCGTAATAACCAATCAAATCTTTCACACCATCATTGTCCAAGTCGATGTTTTTAAGATCACCTGAATCGACTTGCTCTTGAGATTGAATAACGGCTTTAGCGTACACCTGATTATTTGCTGTCATTAAAGCTTCACGTGCCCCATAAAGCACGGCGACTCTCGCATCCTTTTGAATGTCCAGAAACTTGGGAAATGCGACGACACTCAATACGCCAAGAATGACGATGCAAATCACTAATTCTATCAGTGTAAAACCTTTTGTATTACGCACAGCCAACCTCCAAATTTGCATTTTTATCGTCTGCTATTCTGGAGCAAAATTATGGCTGGGAGAGGATTGAAAAAGAATGAAGTTTTTGGATGAATAACATGGTTCTTGTTTATTAAACAAGTTGCTTAAAATTACAGAAGAAATTCATTCATTCTCACACAAAAAGTAAGTTTTCTCTCAACAAGAAGAGGTGAAACACACGTTGGAATAAGGTGTTGAAGATGATGTCCTCAATCGTGCACACCCTCTGATGAATTTGACATTTTTATCACTGATGTACCAGCGAAGTTTGTCATGGTAAATGAAATCGGCTTTTGGCGACGAGAGGTGGATTAGTTAGTGTCAGAAAGAACAAAATCGACAAACGTGCGATTTTTAAGGGAAAGCTGTTTTGAACGGTAAAGTAGGTGGATCGGTTTTGGCTTGGGAGCATGTTGATGGAGAATTTCAATCAATGCGCCAGATTGTATTTCTTGTTCAACTAAGATCTTTGGTTGCAGAAGAACACCAGAGCCTTTTAACGCGGCAAACTTAAGTACATCGCCATTATTAGACGTTAATCGGGTGTTGCTGTTTCCAAAGGTATTAGATGGCATATTCACCACTTGTTGGCTTTCTCCTTGGTGATACTGAAAACCCAAACAATGATGCTGCGCTAAGTCATCAAGCGATTGGATAGGGGCATGTTGCTCAAGGTAAGAGGGTGAGGCGCAGTAAGTCATGTGGTATTCACCCAATTTTCTCGCGACTAACGACGAATCGACCAATTCACCGATTCGAATAATCACGTCAGCTTCGCTTCGATATGGGTCAATCAAGTTGTTATCCAACATCAGCTCAACGTTCAAATCGGGAAATTCAGCTAAGAAGTCAGCCACGATGGGGGCGATGACCTTTTTACCATAAGTGACAGGGCAGTTAACTTTTACTGTTCCGGTTGGACGGTTAATCAGCGTCTGGATTAGGTTCTCTGCGTTGGTGATGTCTTCAATAATACGGTGGCACTCTTGATAGTAGAGTCTGCCAGCTTCGGTCAGGGACTGTTTGCGCGTGGTGCGATGAATCAGCTGTGTACCTAAGCTTTGCTCAAGAAAGCCCACGTGCTTGCCAACCATGGTCGGTGAAATATCAAAGTGGTGTGCAGCATTACGAAAGCTGCCATGTTCGACCACGTAAGCGAAAACTTTCATGCTTGTTAATTTATCCATTGCACACTCAGAGTTGATAAAGAAATAACTAAAGCAGAGTTTATCAATCAAATGAGGTTAATTACAGTGGACGTATGATTAAGAATGGAGAAAGAGAGCCATCATGAGCGAGACGATTTTTGTTACCGCCGAGCTGAAAATGAATGTCGATAAGCCAAGACAACAAGTGGTTGAAGCCATCGAACAATTTTGCCTTGATATGCAAAGCGAAGCGGGATGCTTGCAAGCGAATGCGACCTACGATTCGAAAGAACCACAACGTGTGATTCTTTGGGAGCGATATGAAAACCGTGCCGCGATTGAAGCGCATTTTGCTATGCCGCATACACAAGCGTTTATTGCGGCTGAAATGGCAGAGTTAGTCCAAGCATTCGAAACCCAAGCTCAATAGGAGAAGCGAACATGAAATGGGGCATTTTAGGCACAAGCTTTATCTCAGGTGTCATGGCTGAGGCAATCCAAGGCGATGACAAGAGTGAACTGTACGCGGCTGCTGGGCGTTCGGAGCAGAACTTAAAGGCATTCGCTGAGCAATATGGCGTCGAGAATACGTTCAACGATTACGATGCGTTGATTGCCGATGAGCAAGTCGACATTATTTATATCGCATTGCCAAATCACCTTCATCATGACTTTATGGTCAAAGCGGCAGAACAGGGTAAAGCGATCCTGTGTGAAAAGTCGCTTTCGGTAGATATGGAAAAAACCGAGTTGGCACTAAAAGCAGTTGAAACACACAAGGTATTCTTTGCTGAAGGTTTAATGTACTTACATCACCCGTTGATCAGCGAGTTGGTTTCGGTGCTTAAATCGGGAGAGATTGGTGAACTTCGCTCGATTCATTCTTCTTATATTGCGTCGATTGCACAGTTTGTTAATCCAGACAGCAAAGGTGCTTTGTATAACTTAGGTTGCTACCCAATGTCATTGGTGCATTTGGTGGTGAAAACCATGTTGGGTGAACAAGCCTTTGGAAACCGCTCTATGACGGCGATTGGTCGACGAGGTAACGATGGGAACATCTGCGAGTCGAACTTGATGATGCAATTCGGTGAGCAACAAACGGCGAGCGTACACACTGCCGAAGATCATGGATTGAAACACCAGTTCACCATTCTGGGTAGTAAAGGCTGTATTACGTTAGACTCGAATCCATGGCTACCAACGCAAGAAAACCAGTTTAGCGTGGAAATTTACGAGACGTCGAAGCGTGAAGTGTCTGTTCCGGCAGGTGGGGACGCATTCTTCTATCAAGTGCGCAATATTCGCCAAGCGGTTGAAGAGGGGCGTACCTCGTTAGAAAACCCTTGCGCAACATGGGAAGACTCTCACCGTATTATGCAGCTACTGACTGAGTGGGAATCACTAGCTTCAAAGTAAGTCTGCACTTAAGTGAAATAGACTAATGAAGATAGAAACGGCGCACTAAATACAATGATTAGTGCGCCGCTATTATTTTGTGTCCAGTTTGGATTAAATTCGGTTATCGCCGGTGCTGAACGCAATGATTTGGCTGATCTCAGACAGGCTTCGACCACTTTCTTGCTGCCATTGAACAAACGCTTTGTTGGTGGCATCGAGCGATTTTTTCGTATCTTTGCCACCCTCAATGATCTTGCAATTGCGCAGGTAAGCCTCGACGTCACTAGACAAGATAAAGGTATCAACACCCATTTGACGCAGTGTGTAAGGGCCGGTATTTCCACCTAGGCGATTACCGCGTTTCTTCAAATATGCCCATAGGTCGGTGATTTTCTCTTGCGGCCAATCGGCAACCATTTTGCCAAACGAGCCGTATTCGATTTTTGCTTCGTGGATCATACGAGCATTAGCAGGGATCGACATGACTTTAGTGAGGTGGCGAATGATGCGTTTGTCGGTTGCTTTGGTTTCCCATTGCTCGTCTGACAGCATCAATAGCGGCTCAATCTTAAACCCAAAGAACACTTCTTCGAAGTTCGGCCATTTGTTGCGTACCACGCTCCACGAAATCCCACTTTGGAATACTTTCATCGAAAAAGCGGCCAGCCAACGGTCGTCGGGAATCGCTGCCAATTCTTCTTTGCTTAGTGGATGAGACAAAAGCGCTTCAAGTTGATCTTCACCACCTTTACGCTCGGCAGCGCGCTGATAAATCGCGTCAAATTTTTCGATACTCATAAAAGAAGTTAGTCCTAGTTTATGTCGATATTTGCGAAACATACTACGCTTAAGTGGCTGAATCGTAAATTGATGGAGTGTCACAAATGAAGAAGGTCACATTAACATTTGTCGGGGAAGGTTCGGATCGTATTGCAGAAAAATTTTATGCGTGGATGACCGATGGTGGGTTAGAAGACAGCATGATTGAGAATTTATCTGACCGTGAAATCTCAGTGGTCGGCATCAGTGATATGGATAATGAAACGCGTGATGTGGTGATCAATACGGAAATGAATTAGGGTCTGTTGACCTTTTGAGCTGATTTTTGCAGCAGTTTGTGGGTTCTTTATACAAGGCAGAGGCTTTGAAATGTAGTTGCCCTACCTGATAAGCCGATAACGCAGTAGAAAGGAGCCACAAACGCTGCCCGACGGGTTCGGCTAAAAGCGTTTTACTCTTTGTTGAGAGGATTTTGCTTAGAATAACTAGGCTACAAACCTCTCGCCGCGATTAAAACGCTTTTATCTCGAACAAAATTTAACCGCAAAAGATCAACAGACCCTTATGAGTCGTCTTTCGTCAGCAAGTAGAATCAGGTAAAACAAAGCCCTTCACTCGAAGGGCTTTGTTGCGCTTATAAGCATGGGAGCTTAGCTGTTTACCAGCGTTAGACCGCTTGGCAGTGCATCACCGAAGATACGCTTCGATTCGCTCTCAGATAGCTCTTTGACTTCTTCAACCAGTGATACCCAAGACTCAGGTACCTTGCTTTGCTTCAACTTAGCCAGTACCTGTTCACGGTAGTCGTCTGAGATATCGAATAGGCGGTCGCCCGTCTTACGACAAATCATTACGGCTGCGAAAGCGATCATTGGTTCTTTCTGCCAGTTCTGCTCTAACAGCTTAGGTAACCACTGTTCCGCTTGTTCACGAGGAATGACGTTATGCTGGCTGCCATACAAAGGCGTACGCGATGCCAAGCGACCCATTGCCCACCAGTGTGCTTGTTCGAACTGGTTATGGTTGATGGCTTTGCTCAAGAACCAAGTTGCCAATAGAACTTTGTCTTCGACTTCTAGGTGTTCAAGCGATGCCGCTAATCGAACCATGGATTCATAACCCATGTCTTGTGCCGTTTTGGCGGATTGTGGGTTTTTCATCGCGCCAGGGTGTAGGTATTTCGCGATGTCCGCCAAGATGGTCTCTTGTTGCTCTTGGCTTAAACCACCTGCGATACGACGCCAGAATACCCACCAGTCAGTCCAACCTTGATGGTTCTTAAACTGAATGTTTTGCTGGTAGAGCCCCCAAACTTGCTCAATGCGCCATGAGTCGGTTGGATCGCCAAAGCCCGGACGCAATGCAAAGCCCGCCAAACGAAGCCAGTTTTTCTCGTGCTGTTCAGAACGACGGCGACGTTTACGACCTTGTGCAAAGGTATCAAAAAGTTGGCGTAGGGTAGTGAAATCCCACTCGTCACGTTTGCCCAGTTTCTTCTCAAGATCTTTGGCTAAGGTTTTGATCTCTTTGCTTTCCGCGCTTTTCTTATTACCGCTGTAAAGGCGAGCGATCAGCTCCTTACATTCGTTCAGTTTAGGATGAAGCTTAACTTGTTCGCTGTCGTCGGCTTGCTTGTTACGAACTTCGAATTCCAGCTCCCAGCGTTTGCTGTCGTCTTCTGCGCTGACACATTCCATCTTAAGTGTGCCGACTTCAGTCAACTGACACGCCAGTTGTACTTCTACGCGCTCTTTCTGGTTGGCTTGCAGTTCGGCGCCTTCACCCTCGAGAGTGGTGATATAAGGTGGAAGAGGAGCAAACAAGTCGGGGTCAACATCAACCATCACACCGTTTTGAATAGCGGTGTTATTGGTTAAGGTATCGTGGGTAGAAGTTAGCAGGTTAAAGCGAACAGGTTCACCTAGGGTAAGTGAGAAGCGACGACCACTTAAGCGTATCTCGTGTCCTTCTTCTGTACCTTTTGCAAGCAAACAGAGCGCTTTGCCCATCTTGTTCTTCTCTTGAAGATGCAAGAAATAAGAACGCGCTGCGCCACCACCAATTTTAAGTTGTGCGCCACGACGTGCTTTACCAAATGCAACGGCACCTAGTGCAACAGACCAATCTGGATGTGGGTTATCTAATACCGTAACCGGAGCGCCGCGCCAATCGGACAGTAGGGTAGTGACACGCTCAGTCACAAGCTCACTGTTGAACACACCACCGTTGAGTAGCAAACCGACTGGAATTGCATTTTGTTTGTCGTCTTCAATGCCAAGAGCGGCACGAGACACTTGCTGATGAGTCGTTAAGAACTCGGCAACGTGTTTGCTCACTGCTGGGTCAGCAACGTATGGAAGACCAAACTCGACAACCGCGCTGCGGCGTTTATCTGGTACTTCGCTGAAATCAGAAAGCGGGAAGAAGCCATCCAAAGCGATTTGGTGCACTTCTTGTTTGCTCAACCCAATACTCTTTGTTCCGCCAAGAAGTTTTGAGCCGCTGCCTAGCATGGTGATTTTTACTTCTTCAGGTGCACTCGCTGAAAGTAGGTTTTCTTTCGCCTTGCGAGTTTGCTGAATCAGCTTAGTCAGGCTTGCTGCAGTGAGCTTCTTACTTTGTTCCCCTTTATTTTGAGAAAGGCGGCTTTCCGCAAGGTGTGCTAATGCTAAGTCGAGGTTATCACCACCAAGCATCAAGTGCTCGCCAACACCAATACGATCAAGGGCTAGTTCATCTTGAGAAGAGAAACTGGCTTCAATCAAGCTCAAGTCGGTAGTACCACCGCCCACATCACACACCAGAATCAGTGGCAACTCTTTGAGCTCATCAGTTGCGGTTTGCTGGTGGCGTGCGTACCAGTCGTAACATACGGCTTGTGGTTCTTCGAGCAGGACGATTTTTTTCAAACCTGCCAACTCAGCGGCTTTAAGCGTAAGCTTACGAGCGGTTTCATCGAACGACGCTGGAACGGTCACAACCACATCTTGGTCTTCTAGCTTATTGCTAGGGTGACGGTAGTTCCATGCTTGACGAATGTGGTTGAGGTAGCTTGCGCTGGCAATGACGGGGGATACTTTATCTACGTCTTGCGCACCAGCCCAAGGAAGAATGTCTGAACTACGATCCACTGCTTGGTGCGATAGCCAGCTTTTAGCACTGGATACCTGACGTCCTTCCACCTTAGCGCCTAATTCACGAGCCCATTCACCCACGATCACATTACTAATGTCGCCAGATACCGGTTCGTTTTCCCAAGGGAGTGTTAGGTCAGAGGGGGAGATTTGACCAACCGCAGGGTGATAGCGGAAAGAGGGCAGCAATGGTTTACGAACCACTTCACCCGGACCAATCAATTGGTCGATGTCGAATAGGAATACTTCGGATTGTTCAAGGTTGTCGGTGATTTCACAGTACGCCACAACAGTGTTTGTGGTGCCAAGGTCAATACCAACAAGAAAACGAGGAGATGCCATACAAACCTTCGTGTATTTAAAAACGGCACCCGATTGGATGCCGTTTGATTTCTATTTATTCTTCTTCGTTTGAGTTGCTTTTCGCGTCTTCGCGCACATCGAACTCAACATGCCATTTTTGACCGTTATCAGCGGCAATGGCTTCTAAGTAAAGCGTACCAAGCTCTGTGACGCGAGAGGCTAGGGTTACCGGAACCACTTCACCTTCACGACGACCTTCAGATACAGGCAGCGTTACTTGGATTTCTGGAAGCTCTTCAAGCTCTTCTGGTGCCCAGTAGTCTAGGTGAGTACCTGCTAGGTCATCACGACGAACCGTTGAGCCGAAGAATTGGAAGTTAACCGGCTGACCGATGATCAAACCAAACTCTTGGCTTGGTACGTCAACGCTTGAGCCTTCTTCCATACCAAATGGTGCAACACAAAGTGCTTCCATTGGAGGCGCCATGCCCGGAATCGCAGGCATTGCACTTTCGATACCCACGTAGTACGCCGAAGCAATACCACCACGGATACGAACGCCTTGACCACGACGTACAGAGCCGTAGTAAGCTGCACCGCTAGCAACTGCAAGGTCTAGATCCACACCTGTTAGGCGTTTTGCCATTTCAGCATCTGCTTCAATTAGCCATTCGTTGATCGTGTCTTCTAGACGAGTTGCTAGAAGTTTCGATTTCAGAACACCACCGTTGAATAGGATTGCGGTTGGCTTGATGAAGTTAGCCGATTGCGCTGCATCCGCACCTGGCATACCAGGCATATTAGCGAATGGATTGAAATCTTGAGCTGCTGCTTCTGCGCCATTTCCTGAAGCAGAAAGAGCATTGGCTTGCTTAGACAAGAATGCAGCAATGTGACGAGTAATGCCTGCATCTTGTGCGTAAGGCAGACCCATTTGCGTTAGTGCACCACGGTTACGTTGAACAGGGTGATCAGTAATCGCAACTTGAGGGAAGAAGCCGTCAACCAGTGTTTGTTGTACTTCTTCTTGCGTCAGTTCTGTTTTCAGCGTTGCGCCAAGCAGTTTAGAACCTCGGCTTGGTACTACAATTGGCACTGACTGAAGCTCGCTGTCGTTCAATAACGCTTCTTTCGCGTCACGACATGCGTGCGTCATTGCCTGAACTTGCCATGGCTGTAGCTCTTTGCCTTCTTGCGCTAGCTTCATCTTCAAGCGGTACGCAAGCGCAAGGTCCATGTTGTCACCGCCAAGTAGGATGTGTTCACCTACCGCGATACGGTTCAAAGTTAGGTTACCGTCTTCCTCGGTTACTTCCACCAAAGAAAGGTCGGTTGTACCACCACCGATATCGACCACAAGCACGATGTCGCCAACTTCAACTTCGTCGCGCCATTTGTCGTTGCTGTTATCGATCCAGTTGTAAAGCGCAGCTTGTGGCTCTTCTAACAGTGTTAGGTGCACAAAACCAACATTGCGTGCTGCTTCTGCAGTTAGATCGCGGGCAGCAGGGTCAAAAGAAGCTGGTACCGTGATAGTCACGTCTTGATCGGCAAGGTTGTGATTTGGATTCGTGTGATTCCAAGCGTCTTTTAGGTGCTCTAGGTAAAGCTCTGTCGCGCGAAGAGGGGATACTTTTTCCACTTCTTCTGGGCTACCTGCTGGCAGGAAAGCATCACGACGGTTCACACCTGCGTGGCAAAGCCAAGATTTCGCACTTGCAACAAGGCGAATTGGCGTTTTCGAGCCTAGGTTACGTGCAACTGCACCAACCAGAGCTTTTGGCTCACTCGACCACGGAAGAACGCGTGATTGCGGGTTCATTTCGTGCTCGTGTGGTTGGTAAAGGAAAGAGCCTAATTGGCTACGAGTCTCTACCGTGCCCGGCGCAGTAAGTTGCGGGATAGGCATCACTTCAACGCGAGCGTCTTCGTTGTGTGTATCAACAAAAGACATGACACAGTGTGTTGTACCTAAGTCGATACCAACACTGAATTTAGGCGTCTGTTGAGTTTCAACAGATGCTTCTTGAGAATGGTTTTCTTGGTTCATGTGTTCCATTACAGCTCAACCTCAGCTGGAGCGATCACAGATGCATCGTAGTTCTCAGCCAGTTTAGGCAACGTCATTGACGTTGCTTTCCAACCTTTGTGAACTAGCGTGCCGTTGAATGGCGCGCTGCCTGTTACGTTGCCAGTTAGGCGGATTTCTTGTGGGTTGAAGCCTTCTTCAACCGTAATGCGAGTTTCTTCGTCTTCGTTACGAACGTGTGCTAGCGTCACGTAGTCGCTTAATACTTTTTGACCACCAGTGTGGATTACGCGAGCGGCTGCGCCAACTTCCTCATCAGAGAATGACGTTAGGTCTTCTTTTAGGAAGTCAATTAGACGAGCTTCTTGCTGCATGATAGAAAGCAGCTGCATTGCAGAGTCTGTAGATGCAGTAGCAAGCTTAGATTCAACTTCTACAACACGCTCGACGACTTTCTCTACTTCCACGACTTTTTCTACTTCTACGATCTTCTCGACTGGCTTCTCAACCTCGACGATTTTCTCGACTGGTTTTTCTACCACTTTCTCGATCACTTTAGATTTGCGAGATACCGCGATTAGAAGAAGTAAAACACTCGAAGCTGCAAGGCCTGCGTGCAACATATCGAACGTTTGAGGAATTAGGTTCAAATCAATGTTCATGACATTTTTCTCTTTCTATTGATTTACTGGTGCTCAGTATTGGCTCAGGTGTGTTTACTAAAAGGATCGGCTTTGCGACCTGCACCAAGTTTAGACATTAAAATGATGGTGGATGGTAGCATATTCAAGGCTTAAGACTGTAATAATTCGTGAATATACCGCATGATTAGCATGAAAAATCAACGATTAGATAGGGATGCAAACGTTGTTGCTTGATGTTTATCCACATGTGGCGCAGTATTTCCATCATTATCGAAGCTTTGCACGTAATTAACGTGGAACACTAAATGACATACAGCACGGCTCAACAGAGCATTCTCAAACGGTATTCTGCTTCTATTGTCGCTTTCATTGCGGTGCTTATCGTGACAGCGGCTATGGTTGGTGTTGCTTATAAAATCCAGCAGCGCTATACGATGACCATCTTCGATACCTTGGCGGATCGCCAAGCTGAATCTTTAAAATCTGCGGTAGAAAATGACCTTGAGTTTATCGGGGCAGGAGCGAATTTTTTTCACTCTGTCGATGACTCATACTGGTCACAATTTCCCTTGTATGCCAAACAAGTCGTTAATGGTTCCAAAAGCCTAGTTGGTCTGCAATGGATGGAGCGTGTTGACCCACAAGATCTCGATCGCTTCTTGGAAAAAACGCGTAAAACTTTCCCTGATTTTCATATCTTTACCGTGCCAAAAGATGGGCCTAAAACCAATGGCTACATCTTAAAAGATGGCGCTCCGGCGTTTATTGCAACCGACATTTACCCAAGAACGCCGCAGAACCTTTCTCTGCTTGGCTTCTATTCTTCGCGTTTGCGTTTCGAACTGATTCTAGATGACATTCTTACTCAGGGTAGAGCCAACATTTCCGATAAAGTGCGCTTGCTTCAAGATGGATACGATCAATCCCTCGATAAAACTGGATTGTTGGTCTATCACCCAGTGTTTAGCTACGACAACCACGAGCTTCTGGGCGTTGTCGTCGGTGTTGTTCGCAGCACTGTCTACTTCGACGAGTTGATCACTAAGACAGCGACAGAGCTCGATATGTCGATTAAGGTGGAAGATTTAGGCTTTGATGCATACGACGACCCATTGCTGTTTCAGAGCGATAATTGGAGTGACCTGAAAGGGAAAACTATTAGCCGCAAGATTCAACTACCCAATAGAGAATGGAAGGTAGAATTCAAGCTAACGGAATCCGTTTCTGCTTGGGAGCGCTCCGTGCTTTACGGGACGGGGATTGCGGGCTTGGTTATTGCACTTTTGATCAGTTATATAGTGAATCTACAGTCACGGGAAAAAGAGCGTTTAGCGGTCATGCTGGATAATAAAACGGTAGAACTAAAACGCATGGCAGAGTTAGACCCGTTGACTCAGTTACTCAATCGCCGCGTATTTAACGATAACTTACTGCATTATATTAATACTGGCGTTGCCTTTAGTTTGGTTGGCTTTGATATCGACCACTTTAAACGCATCAATGATAAGCACGGTCACTTAGCTGGTGATGAAGCTTTGCTCCATGTTAATCGATTGGTCAATGCGAATTTACTTGAAGGCGATCGCTTCTACCGAGCTGGCGGTGATGAATTCTGCATACTCTCTCGTTTAACCAATAAAGAAGAGTTGGCTGCTTATTTAGAGAAACTGCGTGGTATTGTCGCCAGCTCTCCTTTTGAATACGGGGCAACTCCTATTATCTGTTCTTTGAGCATTGGTGCAGCAGTGCATAAAGATGAAGATCCTGAGAGTTTGTTCCACAAAATGGACGTGCAGCTCTACCAAAGTAAGGAAAATGGCCGAAACTCAGTATCGATCGGTGATTAATTCAGCGAGCAAATTCGAGTTTTGAGATTGGTTACGGTAGAATCTCACGCTTTCAAATTTACGTTAGGAATCAAGACAAACTATGAACCATAACCGTATCGTCTGCTTCGATTTAGAAATGTGCTGCTGGAGTGAAAACGGCGTAGGTCGCACGGGTGAAATCATTGAAGTTGGTTTGGCTGAAATAGATTTGTCGAAAGGTGAAATCGTTAAGCGCGCTCAATACTACGTAAAGCCTGAACATGATGAAGTCTCATTGTTTTGCGCAGAATTAACTGGTATCACACCACGTAAAATTGAAAAGCAGGGCAGACCATTAGAGGAAGTGCTGAAGTCGATGCTAAAGAACTTTGGCGGTCGTAATAAGATCTATGCCTCTTGGGGACGTGATGACCTCATCTTGCTTGAAGAGTGCCAACAAAAAGGCATTGATGCCCCGTTTAGTGAGTTCATTAATCTAGCGACCTTGTATCGCATACAAAACCGCTTGAAAGAAAAACGCATTGGTCATAAAGCCGCACAAGAGGCCAAAGGCATCGAATGGGAAGGTCGCCAGCATTCCGGTTATGTGGATGCATACAACTTGGCGAAACTTGCGCTGACCATGCTATAAGCTTCTGTTTTCATAAATCTTTCATCGGATTTCAGTCTTCTCGTCATAAGCCGGCTTTACTTTGGTTGTTAGTAAATAACAACAATGTTGGCTAGCCTCTTGCGGAGATGACGATGTTTGATTCGGCTTAATCCAGACTAGAGACACAAAAAACGCGCTCATGTAGCGCGTTTTTTATTGGTTCTTACTGTTTATGGAAACTGTGCTTCACTGAGACTGCAATTTCGCTCGAATAAAATCGCTGTGGTCTACATAGAGCAGCTCCGCTGTTTTTCGAATTACGGCATCTTCCAATGGGTCAATTTCACCGTCAGCGTACGCCACTTCCCACATACTCTTGATCAGTTCATAGCGGGTTTCTTGTGAAAGCTCACGCAGTTGAGACGTAAAGTCATAAAGGGAAGTCGACTCACTCGATCGGTTCTGAGCCTGATTCAGTAGGGTGTCGGTCTCTTCTTCTGTTAGGGAAAGTAATTTCATGATCAAAGAGCGTTTGGTCGCTTGCTCTCTTTCATCGATTTGATGGTCCGCACCAGCTACTTCACAAAGCAAACATGCTATCGCCATATTGGGTGACAGTGTGTTGGATTGGCTAAGGTCCGAGCCTTCTATAAGTTGTTTAAATAATGAAGTAAGCGAATTAAACATGTTGAGCACCAAGCTGTTATCTATTTATTTAAGATGGTAATGGTTTGAGCAAATCTCAAGGTCTTGATTGAATTTGATCAAGATCTCATACGATTGAGATGACATTTTTGCTCAATACAGTATTTGACCGCCAAAAAGCAGATTTATTCCTCAACCTTTGTCGGCGGGAAATCGATTGAATCGCCTTCACTCGTTAAGATGCTGATATTATTTGGCTTTCCGTCTTCATCCAACCTCAGCTCGCCAATCGCACTTTGGTTCACGAGTCGATAGAAATTGTGATTGCTTGGGGCGCGTTTAAAAATCTTCAGACGCTTACGTTTGGTAAACAAGTTCAATGGCGAGCGAGGACTATAAAGCAGGCGATCCATTGCATCACATGCGCTCAGTAGTTGCGCAGGAAATTGGTTCTTAATCCCACTACAAGTGATCTGATAGATGTTTGGACTATTACGGCGAAAACGCAACTTGATGTCATAGGCGAAAGAGTAGTGTACATCGCCAGAGAGAATCACGAAGTTAGTTGGCGTTTTGGTGTGGGTGAAAATACTGATCAAAGTAATCGCACTGCCCGGATGCGCCATCCAGTTTTCTGCGTCAATCAGTAATGGCTGACCCAAGCCCGTCATGATGCGTTGCAGCGTTTCAATAAACTTCACACCAAACATGGGCGCGGCAGAGACAATGATCACTTTGTCTTGATGCATCAACTCTTGGTGGAATTCAATCAAGGTTTCCCAATCCATCAAGCCTGATGGTTTGTTCATACGAGACTCTGAACGCCAGCGACGAGTACGTGTATCCAGTACCACCACTTTTGGTGAGGTGTGAATCGTGTAGTGCCAATCTTCAAAACGATAGAGGTACTTTATGAACTCGTCTTGAGATTCTGAAGTCAGCTCTTCAAAGTAACGGCGCGCATGCTCCACAAACGAGGCGTTGAATTTTTCTGGCGCGTTTCCCCAACCTTGGCATAACCAGTAAGCGATCAGGCTGTTACCGATGATGCGATGTGAGAAGAGGTTCTCATTGGCTGCTTTTTCCCATCCAACCGTTAGGTTCCAATCGTCGGTCACGTCATGGTCATCAAAGATCATGTAAGTAGGAACGTGAGCGAGCAAACGCTGGACTTTATCCAAGCCTTCGACAAACGCATCGATATGGACTTTCTCATCACGCCAATGTTGTTGCCATTTCGGCTCTAACGCTTTTCCGCCCGTCGTAAATTCTCTTTCCAATAAACGTGCACGATTGACTAACGTCCAAGGTACTGGAGACCAAACGAGCAGGTACATCGCAAACAGTTCGGCAAAACTGATGAGATGGTTTTCGCATTCACGTGAACTGAAAATAGGGATACCACGATGGGGGAAGAACTTGCTCAGTAAGCTTCCGTCGTCCACGTAGTGGGGCAGAATGTTATCTCGGCCATAAAAGCAATCTGGGCTTTGATACAGTTCTTGCGTGTTTTTGATCGGTGCTTGCGCGAACTCTTCATCAGGCAAGCCTAGTAACTCGAGCAATTGCTCAATCGCATCCAGCATTGGACCTGCTACATGATCGGCATAGATTTGATCGCCGCTCATGATCAGCATATCTGGGCGGTCTTCTATCTGCTGGCTAGCAACTTTAGCGTCTGCTTGGACGAGTGTGTCCTTACTAAAATGATGTGGGTTACGACAAGAACCGTGCAATACATAATCAGCTTTCTCGCTGATCAAGAATTCTACACCTTGCTCTGTTTGCTTATCTTCGCCATAGATAAGATGGGGCATCAACTCGGTTAACAAACCGGATTGAGTATGGAGCTGATAACGCAGTGCACGGTGGGTAGGAAATTCGCCTTGCAGCGTCAGCATGCAAACCCAAGCACGTTTACCGACTTGTAATAGATGCTCTTTTGAAACAGGCTGAGAATAGTATTGTTCACCCGTGCCAGCATCGCTGATTTCAACCAAGCCTTCGAGAGGTTGCGTGGTCACCAACCAAATATTCACTTCCTTCGCGGTGACCTTTCTTAAAATCGGGCCGGCAACAATCAGGGGAAGAGAGGAAAGTTCATTGGTGTTGAGCGATGTTGGCAAAGCGGTTCCTTAATATAATGAATCAGTGTTCTGAATCTTCTTCGAGTATTTCGATAACTTGTGAGCTGCTAAGTTCATGTCCCATCAGAAACAAACCTAACATGGCGTCGGCTTTTGACACACTGTCGCTATCTTCATCAAGGATTTGTTGTAGGCGAGTACGAATCAAGTCAATTTCATGCTCAACAAAACCACGGCCTTCTTCTTCGCCTTGGCCATCTTCTGGTGCATTATCGAAATGCATAAACAGCATATCACCATCAAGCGTGGTGCTCTCTAAACGCTCTGGTAGCCATTCTTCACCCATTACGATATCGGGATCGCTACCATCAGGCAAATTGTTGATAAGGGAGATGAGTTCAGATGCTTTCACGATAAACTGCGGCTTTGGTCATTGGTTTTCTATTGTATCGACCAAACCGGAAAAAACTAAGCCCTTTCATCATCGAAACGTTTTAATTGCTTGCATTGTCATCATTTTGTTGTTGTGAGTAGACCGCCAAATATCGATAACTTTCACTTTAAATAAATTAGGAGATATAACTAATCAATCTTCAAAGGTGAAATCACGAATTCAATTATTGGTCCGATGAGTCGATTGATTTCATCAACAAATCTCAGCACTCTACGTCACCAATCGTTAATGAGAATGATTATCGATAATTAATTTAACTGACGTATAAATAGAGTTTTGAAATGAAACGAATAATGACCTTACTTTGCTTAGCGCCTGTATTTGGTGTGAGTGCTGCTGATAACAAGATTGAATCTTTCATGAATGCTTTTCATGAGAATCCTTCAAAAGTAATGAACGAGTTACCTCAGAAAGAAGGCGACACGTCTACCATCATTGTTGAAGAATCGGAATCCATTCGAGCATCCGTGCGTGATGTCATTATGGAGAGAGCGACATCAGAATCTCATCACTCATTTTCTGCAAATCTTAATAATGACAACCCGGCGCGTTTGGTGGATGTGGGGACTGGCTTGATTCGCAATCTCGATGAACTTCACCGTCAAATACCGAATTCAAAGCGACTTGAAGTGCAACCTTGGTCCGACACCTACTGGCCTCTGTATTCTGGTGCTGCTGCTTGGCGTTATGGCGACAGGGAACTCAGTGCGAGCAATTGGCAAGAGTATTTTGACTTTTCGCACATTCAAAAACCGGTAGTCTCGGTTCAAGGACAGGATCGAGAGGATTTATCTCCGGCAGAAAAATACGATTTGCTGGTGGCGGATACTCAATTTACGCTATCAAAACGTTCGTGGGACTCTGGCAAAGGGTACTACGAATCGAATGGCAGTGTAGAACGCTGGATGGGACTGTGCCATGGATGGGCTGCTGCGGCTTATATGCTTCCTCGACCAACGCAATCCGTCACTGTGCCAGATGCCAATGGGGAGCCTTTAAAGTTTTACCCTTCTGATATCAAAGCACTTGGAACTTTATTATGGTCAGAAGCACCGTTTGAAACACGCTTTATTGGTGGGCGATGTAACATAAAGAACCCTGCAAAAGATGAAAATGGGCGAGTGATTGAACTGGATTGTAATGACACCAACCCAGCCAGTTGGCACTTAGCGGTGCTAAACCAGTTGGGGTTATCTGGTCGTAGCTTGATCATGGATGCTACTTACGATTATCAAGTTTGGAACCAGCCTGTTTTAGGCTACAACTTGCAATATTTTAATCCACAAACGTACCGCTCGGCCTCCGACCCTGCAGATGTCATGATCAGCTTGGAATCTTACGACAAAGATCGTTTCTCTGCATATCGCTCACGTCGCGCAGCTTCCATTGTTGGTGTTCAAATGCAAGTCGAATACATGGTTGAAACGAATCCTACGCATCGCTCGACTGACATGCCCCGTTATGATGGCGTATCACGAGTGACGTATTACTACGACCTTGAAATCGATGCAAATGGACAAGTAATTGGAGGGGAGTGGTATCAAAATCGTCACCCAGATTTTCTTTGGACGCCAACACCAGCAGCGATGGCGAAATCCTATTATGACGGAAATGGCGAATGGGATATGTCTTTACCGATTCCGCAGAGTTGGCAGTACCAAGCACCACGTGCTTCTCGCTACACACAACCAATGACGGCAGTCGTTGAAGCTCTGTTTACCGCTTCGTCAGGTAAGCAGGATGACCAAGATGGATGGAAAAAAATAAAAACCAACACGGAGAGTGGCTCGCAGTGTCTTGATGTGGAGTACCGCGCATCAGGTGAGGGCTCAAGAGTATTTGGTTGGCGTTGTCATAATGGGGATAACCAAGAGTGGAAGTTAACTTCTGCAGGGAAGCTCATGAGTCGAAGCAACTCAGAATTGTGCCTCGATCAGCAAGGTATCGAGATTACTCTTGAGGAGTGTGGGGATGTTCCTACCCAACAATGGCGATGGGAAAACGGGCAGATAAAGAACCGCCTTGATAATTCGTTGAAGTGGAATGACCGCACTTGGCTAGTTGAAGCCGATGTACAAGGCAGTGAGTGGTACTTGGAATAGTTGAGATAAATACAGAGCCCGCTATCGTAGCAGGCTCTCTTTATCATTGCTTAATAGTCGTTACAGCTGCCTTCAAATGTCCAGAACCAGTAGTTCTGATAAGGGTCTGCTCCCCAGTTATCTTGTGTCGCAACAAAGCGGTTGCCCCAATACTTCACTGAAGAACCGGCAGGGTAGTAATTGTAAGGTGACCACTCTTGCAGAGATGCGCACTGGTCTTGTGGTTCTGGGTTTGGCTGTGGCGTTCCGTATGCCTCACTGACGGCAAGGTAGGCGTCAGAAGCGCTCTGCGTATTTGTTACAGTGACATAAATGTCTGAACCTTGAATACCACCAAAACCACACGCTTCTTCATTACCCATATTGGTCGATGAGCAGTCGTAATCTGAAGGTGTTGCTGGGCGATCAATCGCTACATAAAGTTCCACATTACCAAAGCCATTGTAAGTTTGTACCCAAACATCATCGCTAGAGGTTCGACGCAGAACGAACTGTTGCTCGTCTGCCGTGTTTCTTTGGATCGCGACAGGCATGTTGAGCGAAAGCTCGGTCATGCCAGTATCTGGTCCAGGGTTTGGATTTGGGTTCGGATTAGGTTGACCGCTTTCACAGTTCATCACCTGAACACCCACTTGAGAGAACGCAGACGTGACCGCGGAGCTTTCATATCCCAGCTTTTGCGCTGCCTTACATACGCCTTCTGCACCTTGTTGGAAGGTTGAGTTTGGCGTCCAGTACAACTGGTTCGCCGTTGCGTAAGCCATGAATGCTTTTTTGATGCTCCAGCCTGAGCTTGTCGCTAGGTGGTAAAAGGCTTTGTTGAAAATGCCTGAGCTGTGGTGCACATCGATGCCATTGTAGTATTGGTTTATATGGTCGATCGAGGAACCGTCATGGCTTGGGTTGATGAAGTAACGCATAGCGGGCGAGTACTTCATCACGTGTTCGCCCATCTTCCAGTTGAAGCTACCATGCACGTATTGGCTAAGTGCAGCAGCAGCGACATCGGAAAAGGACTCATTCATTCCGCCAGACATGCCGCGATATTCCAACCCTGAGTTTTGCTCGGTGAAACCGTGGCTGACTTCATGTGCGATAACATCCCAAGTCGCAAGAGGGTACATAGAGCTATTGCCATCACCAAAGGTCATCTGACGGCCATCCCAAAACGCGTTGCCATAGTTTGAGCCGTAGTGAACGCGCATGGTGAGTTTTTGTTGAATAGGACGTGCGCCAAGCCACTCACGGTACATGTCAAATACACGTTGGCCAAAGTAGTGTGCGTCGTTCATTGGCGCGTACGCTCCATTGATTTCTCGGTAGTTATTCACGTTGCAGTTGAAGCGATGAACTTGACCACCCCATTGTTGGTTGTTCATGTTGATCGTTTCGACATTATCACTGTTCATCTGACAGTATTGGTCAACTTGGAATCCACCAAACTTTGTATTTGGGCCAAAGTAATAACGGCCACTTTTTTGGTTGCCGCCTGGGCCTTCTGCTTCAAGAAATGCAAGACCTTCCCATTGGTCCATGATCTCTCCTGATTTTGCATCGACCAGCGTGATAGGACGAGAGGGACGTAGATTGACAATTTTCACCGCATCGACTTTGTAGATAAGGTGCGCGGTATTTTGTTCGTCTAGCCAAACCATTAGTTCCGCACGAGCATCATTCTCTGGAGACTCGTTAGATGCAAAACCTTGCTGATGAGTGCCCGTTGCGATTTCAATCGCTTGGTTTGCGCTGATCATTGGCAGCGTCGAGTCTAAGTCGTTGTCGATTCCAACCACCACATTACCGTCAATCGATTGAGCAAAGCCTTTTGCGGAAAGATCTGCGACGACAGAGTGACCATATACAGGTACGCCGTAATGCAATTGTTGCTTACGAACTAACGTTTGTTGACCTATTTCTACTCGGTTGATGTTTTGATAACTCAGTTCGGTACTTGCTGGCATATAGGATGATTCACCAGCAATATTGAGTGCTTCAGAGAGGTCAGTTTGAGAGTGTTCCACAATTTGTGCTGCCTGCGAGGCAAACGCGAAAGGGACAAGCGATAATAAAGTGACGTTTCGCATAATTAACCTTTGATTATGATTGTGTATTTTCTTATGTGTATGTATTCATAGCAAAAATGCGATTGCAGATTAAAGATAAAATCCAGAAATGCGTAAGTGCAATTGGTTGAATACTTGAGGTTAATTCAAAACAAATTTATAAATCGCCTAAAATATGGGCGGTTATAACGAGGTTAAGTAGTCCTGTAGGAATTTTTAACCGATAGACGAATAAAGTCAGATATACTCGTTGTGATTGAATACTGTCCTAATTACAGCGACATAGGAGAGTTATGAAACACCTACTAGGAACATCGCTAGTCTGCTCAGGCTTATTGTTAAACGGAGCCGCATTTGCTGAGTCGAAGCATGCTGAACAAGAGTGGGGTATTGCAGCGATGTACCGCACTGCTGCGATTCCTTTTTATACAGCTGACGATGACTCGACAGTAAGCACGTTTGTGCCAATGATGTTCTTTGAGAATGAGCACCTTTACATTGATGGCCTTGAAGGTGGTGTGTTCTTATATGATGAGGACGACTCAGATTGGCGTGCGAGTGCGATCATGCGCTTTGTTGACATACCTAAATCGGTTCAAAACGCTTTTGAGGGCGATCGCGTCGACTTCGGTGGCCAAATTCGTTACAACTTTGACGAGAACTGGCGCGCCGAATTCGAAGTGATGACGGATGACGAATTCCAATTTCATTCCAACTACCGTATCGCGGCTAACTATGAGTTAGGCGACTGGGAGTTGGAACCTTCTTTTACCATTCGTTATAAAGATGCCGATTTCAACAGTACTTATTACTCGTTTGATGAAGTAACGGGCGAGAAAATTGGTGCAGGTATTGATGCGAACTTAGGCATTAAAGCCCGATACCACGTCATTTCTAATTTGTATCTACTCGGCGAAACGAGCATTACTCGTCTCGACAGTGAAGCGTACAACAGCCAAATTGTTGAAGACCGCTATCAGGGTGAAGTATTCGTTGGCTTTGGTTTCTTCAATGACAAAGGGAAGGCTCGTAAATCAGAGTTGAGCAACCGTCCGTATCTGCGTGTTGCACACGGTTGGGCAACGCCGTCCAATATTGGCGATATTTTCAAATTTAATGCCGAGAAGGACGAGTACAACAACCAGCTCACCTCATTATTCTACGGACACCCATTGACGGATGAAATCTTCGGTTTCCCAATTGATATCTATCTAACACCAGGTCTGGTCCACCATTGGTCATCGGAGGTTCAATCTTCCAGTACTGAGTATGTGATGGCGATTAAGGCGTATTACACCTTTAATTGGCCGACCAAATGGCGTTTCGGTGTTGCAGAGGGAATGTCTTACATCGATAATATCACCTACATCGAAGGTACTGAGATGGAAGAGAAAGGCTACACCGCAAGTAATTTGCTGAACTATCTCGACTTCTCATTTGATGTAAATGTAGGTGATCTGTTTAACCAGAAAGATTGGGAAAACATGTGGGTTGGTTATTCGTTGCATCACCGTAGTGCTATCTTCGAGAGTGCTTCTCAGTTTGGCCGCATCAAAGGCGGTAGTAACTACAATACGATCTACTTCCAGTACGATTTTTAAGCTCAGCTGAAAACAAATACGAATAAGCCTCATCTTGACATGAGGCTTATTTATCTCCTGTTAATTGGTAATTATTCTTATTCCTATTCTTCGGTATTCGAATTTATTATCCATTCAATTTAAAAACCATTCTAATATTTAATTGAATTGACACCTCTCTGACCTATTAATATTTCATTCATATAAAACGTTGAAATGAAATATAAGATTGCATTTAGTATTTTTTAATAATTGACTGTGGTCAAGATTATCACCCCTTAAATCTACAAGGATATTAATAGTGGCGGGTGGCCATGCCTTAGTTGCTCAAGGCTTGTTCTGTCTAGCTTAATTGATGGTTTTGTAGAAATGTTGCTTTGATTTGCCTTGTGTATTAATTAAAGCGAAATTAGATATTTTCAATGAATGCCTATTTTGAAAATACAATCTCTATGTCTTTTATTTCTAACGAGTGTTCTTTCCCCACTTAAAGCCATTAATTAAGCGCCACGACCAAATTCAAAAACGTAATTTAGGAAAAAACCATGAGTCAAAATGGTAAGTTTAATATTACTCGGCGTGATGCTTTAAAGGGTGGTTCTGCACTTGGCGCTTTGGCGTTAGCAGGAAACGCGCTTTCTCTCCCGTTTGCAACTAAAGCGGTTGCCAAAGAAACACCAGCAAAACCAAACGAAAAAATTGTCTGGTCGGCATGTACCGTAAACTGTGGTTCTCGTTGCCCGCTTCGTATGCACGTGGTCGACGGTGAAATCAAATGGGTAGAAACCGATAACACGGGTGATGATGTTTACAACCACAATCACCAAGTTCGCGCTTGTTTGCGTGGTCGCTCTATGCGTCGCCGTGTTTACTCGCCAGACCGTTTGAAATACCCACTTCTTCGCGTTGGTAAGCGTGGTGAAGGTAAGTTCAAACGCATCACTTGGGATGAAGCCTTTGACCTCATTGGTGATAACCTAAAACGCATTATTAAAGACCACGGTAACGATGCGGTGTACCTAAACTACGGTACAGGTACGCTTGGTGGCACAGTAACTAAGAGTTGGGATCCGAGCGCGACATTGGTTGCTCGTATGATGAACCTTTGTGGAGGTTACCTAAATCACTACGGTGACTACTCTGCAGCAAACATCGAATGTATGTCGGAGTACTTCTACGGTTCGTTCGTTGATAACAACTCGATTGACGATGTTCAAAATGCAGATCTATGTCTGATGTTTGGTAACAACCCAGCAGAAACCCGTATGTCGGGTGGTGGTCAGGTTCACAACTATGTGGATGCGAAAAACATCAGCCACACTCGCACGATTTGTATCGACCCTCGTTACACTGACACTGCTGCAGGCCGTGAAGACCAATGGATTCCTATCAAGCACGGTACAGATGCAGCTTTAATTGCAGCCATCGCCCATGTATTGATTATGGAAGACAAAGTCGATCAAGACTTCCTTGATCTCTACTGTGTGGGTTACGACCGTAAAACGCTTCCTGCGTCAGCACCAGAAAACGGCAGCTACAAAGATTACATCATGGGTACTGGCCCAGATGGTATCGAGAAAACCCCAGAGTGGGCACAGCCTATCACGGGCATTCCAGCGGATGTAATTTTGAAACTTGCACGTGAAGTTGGCGATGCTAAACGAATTTACATTACTCAAGGTTGGGGTCTACAACGCTCAGCAAATGGTGAGCAAGCGTGTAAAGCGGTAATGATGTTGTCATTGCTACGCGGTCAAGTTGGCTTGCAAGGTGGTGGTACTGGTGCTCGTGAAGGTAACCACTCTTACCCATTCCAACGCTTCCCGAAAGTGCCAAACCCGATCAGCGCTTCTATCCCAATGTTCCTTTGGACAGACGCGATTTACCGCGGTACGGAAATGACAGATCTGACCGACGGCATTAAAGGCGTTCAGAAGCTACAAAACAACATCAAGTTCATCTGGAACTACGCAGGTAACTGCCTGATTAACCAACACTCAGATATCAACTGCACACACGAAATTCTTCAAGATGAAAAAGCGTGTGAAATGATTGTGGTGATCGACAACCACATGACGTCTTCTGCGAAATATGCCGATATTGTATTGCCAGACTGTACAACGTCAGAGCAATCGGATTTCTGTATGGATGGTGCAGCAGCGTCAATGCCTTACTTTATCTTTGCAAGCCAAGCGATTAAACCTCGTTTCGAATGCAAACCTATCTACGACATCATGTCTGGTGTGGCGAAGCGCATGGGCGTGTTTGATGAGTTTACTGAAGGTCGCACTCAAGAAGAGTGGCTGCAATGGATGTATGCTCAGACCGTTAAACAAAACAGCGATCCAAACTTGCCGTCTTACGATGAGATGAGAAAACAGGGTATCTACAAGAAGCAATTCGACCGTCCACACGTGGCGTACGAAGACTTCCGTCGTGACCCAGAAGCGAACCCATTACCATCGCCATCGGGCAAGATTGAAATCTACTCAGAGACGTTAGCGAAGATCAACGAAGAATGGGAATTGGACGAAGATGAATCAATCAAGCCATTACCAGAATACGTTTCGACGTTTAATGGCTGGGATTCTCCTGATCGTAAAGAGTACCCACTTCAGTTAACGGGTTTCCACTACAAAGCTCGTGCGCACTCTACGTACGGCAACGTCGACATCCTAAAAGCAGCCGCACCACAGGAACTTTGGATCAACCCAATTGATGCAGCGTCACGCAACATCGATAACGGTGACTTGGTTAGCGTGCGTAGCAAGTTCGGTGAAATGAACGTTCGCGTAAAAGTAACCCCACGCATCATGCCACACATCGTTGGCTTAGGTGAGGGCGCATGGTACTCACCAAATGGTAAAGGTGTTGACCAAGCGGGTTCAATCAACGTACTGACGACACAGCGTCCGAGCCCGTTGGCAAAATCAAACCCAAGCCATACCAACCTCGTTGAAGTGACGCTAATTAAGAAAATGGGGGCTAAATAATGAGCACAGCGAAGCAGTATGGCTTTTACATTGATTCAAGCAAATGTACTGGCTGCAAAACATGTCAGCTCTCTTGTAAAGACAACAAAGATCTCGGTATTGACCGTAACTTCCGTCGTGTTTACGAATACGTAGGCGGCAACTGGACAGAAGAAAACGGCGCGTTCCGTCAAAACGTGTTTGCGTACTACCTATCGATCTCTTGTAACCACTGTACTAACCCAGCGTGTACCAAGGTTTGTCCATCAGGTGCAATGCACAAGCGTGAAGAAGACGGCTTTGTTGTTGTCGATGAAAGCGTGTGTATCGGCTGTAAATCTTGTCACATGGCATGCCCATACGGCGCACCTCAATACAGCGAAGAAAAAGGTCACATGACTAAGTGTGATGGTTGTTACGAACGTGTCGCAGAAGGCTTAATGCCAGTGTGTGTTGATAGCTGTCCATTGCGTGCGATTGAGTTTGGTCCAATTGATGAGCTACGCGCGAAATACGGTTCAAACGCGGATGTGGCACCACTGCCAGATTCTCGCATTACTAGCCCGAACCTGATCGTGAAGCTAAATCCAAATGGTCGTCCAACCAATGACCGCACTGGTTTCCTACAGAATCCAAGAGAGGTGAAATAATGTTATACGAAGCACCATTAGTTGCCTTTACGGTTCTTGCTCAAACAGCGGTTGGCGCGCACCTAACGGTTAATGCGTTCGAGAAATTCGGTAAGCCACCACGTGTGACAGAACCTCGTATGAACATCGCTCGTTTCGCAATTTTGGTTGTAATGGGATTGGGTTTCTTGTTCTCAACCACTCACTTAGGTAGCCCGCTTCGTGCCTTCAACGCATTAAACCGTGTTGGCAGTGCAGCGCTATCTAACGAGATCTTAACGGGTGCAAGCTTTCTGTCTCTAGCGGGTTTGTACTGGTTGTTAACGATTCTAAAAATCGGCAGCGAAGGCGTTCGCAAAATTGTGAACTGGTTGTCTATCGCGGTTGGCGTGATTTTCATGTTCGCGATGGCGAATGTTTACCAAATCGAAACGGTACCAGCATGGTACTCACCAATGACCACGGTTGCGTTTTGGTTCACGGTCGTGACTTCGGGTCTGATGTTTGGTTACACGCTGATCAACGTATTGGACGTGACGGCTGAGAAAACCAATCGTCGCCTAATGTGGGCTGGTGTAAGCCTGATTGCGCTGAACCTAGCGTTCTCAGTGATGCATACGATTTACTTCGCAGGTATCTCAACGGCGATTCACAGTGGCTTGGATCAAATCACGATGTTATCTGGCTATGTTGCTGGTCACGTGTTGTTGCTTGTGGTTGCTGCTGCTCTTTGGGTATTCGCTGAGTTGTTTACCGCAGAAGGTCGTCAGAAGAACTTGCTGGTTATCGTGGCATTCGTTGCCTTGTTCGTTGCAGAGATTCTAGGTCGCAACGTGTTCTACGGCATGCACTTTACATCTGGTTTGTACTAATAACCGTTATTTGTACTGATAACCATTAATAGAGTGGGGCGAGTGTTCGTCCCACCTCTTTTCCGTTTTACTTAATCGAAGAATAAAAACACCAGTCATCAAAGGTACTTCATGCAAATTTCTCAACTTGAACCACAAGATACCAGCATCGTTCTTAAGCTGTTTGGTGCACTGTTTTACTACCAGCCAAAAGATTACCCAGCGGCAAATCTCGATACGTTGTTGAGCAATACTGATACACCAATCGAAGCGCTTAATGACATGCTGCGCAGCTTTCAAAGCGAGAGTGAAGAGGCATTGCAAATGGAGCACGATCGTATGTTTGCCGGTATTGGTGAGATGCCAGCGCCACCTTGGGGTTCGGCTTATCTAGATAAAGAAGCAGTGTTGTTTGGCGAATCAACCATTGAATATCGTTACTTCTTGCAGCGTTGTGGTTTTGCTTTGGAATCTGACCAACGTGAGCCAGAAGACCAGATCGGCTTGATGCTGATGGTGTTAGGCATGTTGATTGAAACTGAACAGCAAAAACTGGCGGCTGAAATGCTGCGCGAGCACTTGATGACGTGGTTTGGTTTTTTCAACAAGCGCTTCAAAAAAGCGGTGACTCTTGCGCCTTACTCAAAACTGTCGAACCTTACTGAAGAATTACTTCAATCCTTGAGTGAGCAATACCAAGTTGTTGTGCCAGCAAAGAGAGATTAATCGGATGCGCCAGTCTGAATCGGTTGATCTAAGCAAGCGACGTCTGTTTTCGTTCCGTCGCGCGCCAGTGGAACACGCTCAAGAGCCTCGTGTTCAAGCGAGACCGCCGTATGCGGTGGAAGAGTCTATGTTCACTCGGCTTTGTGATGGATGTGGTAAGTGCGCTTCTGCATGTCCAAGCCAAATCATTGAAATGGTTGATGGCGTTGCCGCGTTAGACATCAGTTACTCGGCATGTGATTTATGCGGTGCGTGC
Source organism: Vibrio sp. Sgm 5 (assembly GCF_026241575.1). Lineage (NCBI taxonomy): Bacteria > Pseudomonadati > Pseudomonadota > Gammaproteobacteria > Vibrionales > Vibrionaceae > Vibrio > Vibrio sp. Sgm 5. The sequence goes on along the minus strand of NZ_JAPHPY010000015.1, from coordinate 33,666 downwards.
AAGTCGGCATGCCCTACATTGGCACTTTCTAACCAAACAGAGTCTACAGGCTTGATAGCAACTATCTCGAACAGCTGCGAAAACTTATACGGTTATTGCGGTAGTTGCGAGGACAGTTGCCCTTATGATTCCTTGCAATGGCAAGATCAAGATGATGTCAAACCTAAAATTGACGCTGCCAAATGCAAAGGTTGCGGACAATGCGCGCAAAGCTGCTACAACAGCATGATCAGCTTTGACTTAAAACGATAAAAAAGGGATTGGCGCGTACCAATCCCTTTTTGTTTGTATTCAATTCTATTTAATCTTACGCCAAGGTTGCCAATTGGCTTTGCGCGTCTGAAATGCCTTTCGCTGCTGCGTCATCACCCATGTTTAGCGCTTCTGCGTAAACAAACTCCACATCCGTGATACCAACAAAGCCCAATACTGTGCGTAGGTATGGTGTCATGCTGTCGGTTGGTGAGTCTTTATGAAGACCGCCACGAGTGGTGACTACGATTGCCTTCTTATCTTCAATCAGACCTTGCACGCCGTTTTCTGTGTATTTGAATGTCACGCCTGCACGAGCAATCAAATCAATCCAGTTTTTCAGCTGAGTTGGAATCGTAAAGTTGTACATTGGTGCTGCGATAACCAAAGTATCTGCTGCTTTGATTTCTTCAATTAAGGTATCAGATAGGTCAACCACCGCTTGTTGCTCTTGCGAAAGATCTTCTGTTGCACGTAGTGCTGTCGCAACTGAAAAGTCTAAAACTGGCAGTGGGTTTGCAGCTAAGTCACGAACAGTTAGCTTATCTTGGTCTACATTTTTGATGAAGTCTTCAACCAGTTTGTTTGATTGAGAGTAATCGCCAAGGATGCTTGATTTAAGAGCTAGTACACGAGACATATGGATTTCCTTTAATAAGTGCTTTCGGCTATGTGGTGTATTATAGGTAATGCTCAGCGACTCAAAACCCGATGGATTTGCTTAAGTTGTTCGAAAAAATTGAATGATTGCTGGATGCTGCTTTCCGTTATCTTGTTCTAGCCCATATGTGCTACAATCCGCGCAGTTTTATGTAATGAAAAGAATAGGAAACGCTTTGACTTCGTCACAGCCCCCAAAAAAGAATCCCGCTGAAGAGCAAGCGACACCGTCAAATGGTGCGCAAAATGCCAAAGCGAAGCAGGCTAATGCATCTCAAGCACAAGCTTCTCAGAATGCTACGCCTCAGGCTCAAGTAAATAACGCGGCGTCACTACGCAAGGCACTTAACCAGTGCATGATGCGTGACCGCTTCCGCTTGAGTAAACGAATCTCTGGTGCAAGCAAAATCAAAAAAGACGCAGCGCGTAACGCTGTGTTTGATGAAATCGCATTAGACATCGCCAAATCCATGATGGTTGTGGAGCAACGCAGTAGCTACAAACCAACGATTGAATATCCTGAAATCCTGCCAGTCAGCCAAAAACGCGACGACATTGCGAAAGCGATCGAAGAAAACCAAGTGGTTATCGTTGCGGGTGAGACAGGTTCAGGTAAAACCACTCAGCTGCCAAAAATCTGTGCTGAGCTTGGTCGCGGTAAATTCGGTCTGATTGGTCATACTCAGCCTCGTCGCCTTGCGGCACGTTCGGTTGCGAACCGTATTGCCGAAGAGATGGAAACCAAGCTTGGTGAGTTTGTTGGTTACAAGGTTCGATTCAACGATCAGATCTCTGAAAATACCCAAATCAAATTGATGACGGACGGTATTTTGCTGGCTGAAATTCAGCATGACCGCTTCTTAAATCAATACGACACCATCATTATCGATGAAGCGCACGAGCGCAGCCTTAACATCGATTTCATCTTGGGTTACTTGAAAGAGTTGCTGCCACGTCGTCCTGATATGAAAGTGATCATCACGTCGGCAACCATTGACCCAGAGCGTTTTTCAAAACACTTCAACAACGCACCAATCATTGAGGTGTCAGGTCGTACTTACCCAGTAGAAACGCGTTACCGCCCACTAAGCGGTGATGACGATAATGATCGTGACCAACTTGAAGGTATCTTCGAAGCGGTAGACGAACTGTGCGATGAAGGTTTAGGTGACATTTTGATCTTCATGAACGGTGAGCGTGAAATCCGTGATACCGCTGATGCATTGTCTAAACGTAACCTGAAGAGCACAGAAATTGTGCCGCTTTACGCGCGTTTGTCGGCGGGTGAGCAAAACAAGATTTTCCAACCTCATGCTGGTCGCCGCATTGTACTGGCAACCAACGTAGCAGAAACCTCGTTGACGGTTCCGGGAATCAAGTACGTTATCGACCCAGGTACGGCGCGTATCAGTCGATACAGTTACCGTACTAAGGTTCAGCGTCTTCCAATCGAGCCAGTTTCTCAGGCGAGTGCGAACCAGCGTAAAGGTCGTTGTGGTCGTGTGGAAGAGGGTATCTGTATCCGTCTGTACTCAGAGGAAGATTTTGAGTCACGCCCGGAGTTTACCGATCCTGAGATCCTGCGTACCAACCTAGCGTCGGTTATCTTGCAGATGACCGCACTTGGTTTGGGCGATATTCAAGCCTTCCCGTTTGTGGAAGCGCCAGACAAACGTAACATCCAAGACGGTGTTCGTTTGCTGGAAGAGCTTGGTGCGATTAACGCAGAAGCGAAACCGTCCGATTCTCAAGGTAATAAGAAACGCCTGACCAGTATTGGCCGTCAACTTGCCCGCCTTCCAATCGATCCACGTTTAGCGCGTATGGTATTGGAAGCTCCAAAACAAGGCGCGCTGAAAGAAGTCATGGTTATCGCAGCGGCATTGTCGATTCAGGACCCGCGTGAGCGTCCAAGTGACAAGCAGCAATCATCAGATGACAAACACAAACGCTTCTTCCATGAAGAATCAGACTTCCTGACGTTGGTGAACTTGTGGGACTACATCCAGAAGCAACAAAAAGCGCTGACGGGCAACCAATTCCGCAAACAGTGTAAGCAAGATTACTTGAACTACTTGCGCGTTCGTGAGTGGCAAGATGTGTACTTCCAAATTCACCAATCCATGCGTGAAATGGAGTTCAAACTCAACGATGAGCCTGCGTCTTACCATGGCGTTCATAGTTCTATTCTTGTGGGTTTGTTGTCGCACATCGGTATGAAAGACCAAGAGAAGAATGAATATCAAGGTGCGCGTAACGCTCGTTTCCATATCTTCCCTGCATCAGGTCTATTCAAGAAACAGCCTAAGTGGATCATGTCTGCTGAACTGGTGGAAACCTCAAAACTTTGGGGTCGCATCATCGCTAAGATTCAGCCAGAGTGGATTGAACCATTAGCGAAGCACCTGATTAAACGTAGCTACAGCGAGCCACATTGGTCGAAGAAACGCGCAGCAGTCTTGGCTCACGAAAAAGTGATGCTTTACGGGGTACCGATTGTTCCTAACCGTTTGGTGAACTACGGAAGTATCGATCCAACGGTGAGCCGTGAGATCTTTATCCGTAGCGCGTTGGTAGAAGGCGAATGGGATACCAAACACGCGTTCTTTAAGCAAAACCGCAAACTTCTGCAAGAGGTGGAAGAGCTTGAGCATAAATCTCGTCGCCGCGATATTTTGGTGGACGATGATGAGTTGTTTGATTTCTATGACCAACGTGTGGGTACGGAAGTCGTTTCTGGTAAGCACTTCGATACATGGTGGAAGAAGGCATCGAAAGAGAACAAAGAGCTGCTGAACTTCGAGAAAGAGATGCTGTTCAAAGGCGATGCTAGCCACGTAACCGATTTGGATTACCCGAACTTCTGGCACCAAAACAACCTAAAACTTAAGCTGAGCTACCAGTTTGAACCGGGCGAAGACAGCGACGGTGTGACGGTACACTTACCGCTGCCGATCCTTAACCAAGTTGAGCCTGCGGGCTTTGACTGGCAGATCCCTGGTCTGCGCCATGAGCTTGTGGTGAGCTTGATTAAATCGCTGCCGAAGACGATTCGTAAAAACTTTGTTCCTGCACCAAACTATGCAGATGCTTTCTTAGCTCGCTCGACGCCAATGGAAGCACCTTTATTAGATTCGCTTGAAAAAGAGCTTCGTCGAATGACTGGTGTGGAAGTTCTGCGCGAAGATTGGAATATGGATCAAATTCCTGAGCACTTGAAGGTGACTTTCCGTGCGGTTGACCATAGAAATCGCAAGTTGAAGGAAAATAGCGACCTTCATGCGTTGAAAGAAAGCCTGAAAGACAAAGTTCAAGAAACGCTGTCTAAAGTCGCCGATGATGACATTGAGCAGCAAGGCTTACATACTTGGAGCTTTGGTGAACTGCCTAAGGTATATCAACAAAAACGCGGTGGTTACGACGTTAAAGCGTACCCGGCGATTGTGGATTCCAAAGACAGTGTAGAAATCAAACTGTACGAAACTGAATACGAACAGGTGACGGCTATGCAAGCGGGTCAGCGTCGTCTGATCTTGTTAAACGTGCCGTCGCCAATCAAATATCTGCACTCCAACTTACCGAACAAATCGAAGTTGGGTCTGTACTTTAACCCTTACGGTAAAGTGCTGGATCTGATTGATGACTGTATCGCGTGTGGTGTCGATAAGCTTATCGAAGAGCAGGGCGGTTTGGTTTGGGAGCCAGAGAAGTTTGATGCGTTGAAAGAACACGTTCGTGCAGAGCTGGGTGACACAGTTGTGGATATTGCACAACAAGTCGAAACCATTCTGACGACGGCTTTCAATATCAACAAAAAGTTGAAAGGCAAAGTGGATTTCACCATGGCATTTGCGTTATCTGACATTAAAGCACAAGTGGAAGGTTTGATTTTCAAAGGCTTCGCAACAGAGTGTGGTTGGAAGCGTCTTCCGGACATTCTGCGTTACATGCGTGCGATTGAACGTCGTATGGAGAAGCTACCGATCGATCCAAACAAAGACCGTTTACACATGTTGAGAATCGAGTCAGTGGGCAGTGATTACAAAGAACTACTTAATAAGATTCCGAAAGGCATGGTGATTCCAGAAAACGTGAAAGAAGTGCGTTGGATGATCGAAGAGCTTCGAGTAAGCCTTTTTGCTCAACAATTAGGCACTCCGTATCCGGTTTCTGATAAACGAGTCAAAAATGCGATTGATGCTTGCTAAACGCTAAGTACAATAGCGGCAGTTTTTCTTGTGAGGTTTATCGACTTATCAATGGTTTGTCCAGTTTAGGTCGCTGTTGGTATAGTATTTGCTAAGAATTGTTCACAAGTTATTTTAAGTCACAAGGGAGGCAATGATTCGCCTCCCTTGTGTTTGCAGTACCAACCTCTGCGACGGTGCAGGAGTGGGTAATTATAAAGAGTAAAGGTTGATGATGAAGAAAACTCTATTGGCAGTGGCACTTCTAAGTGCTTCTTCTGCAGCAATGGCAGATTCATGGATTTATGGTGGTGCTTCTGTAGGTCAGTCTGACTTCAAAGGCGAGACTGACACTTCATACTCTGTACACGTAGGTACAGGTATTCTGCCTATCATCGGTATCGAAGCGGGTGTTACTCAGCACGGTGAATTCAAGATCGCAGGTCACGAAACTAAGCTGACTTCTTACTACGCAGCGCTTAAGCCAAGCATCGACTTCGGTCCACTGCACGTTTACGCGAAAGGTGGTATCCACCAGTGGGATAAGAAAGTATCTGGCGGTAAAGACGATGATGATGTGGATCTAATGTACGGTGTAGGCGCTGAATACTTCATTTTCGGTCCAATGTCTGTTGGCGCAAGCTACATGAACTACACAGCGGGTAAAGACGACATCGGTACGTTCTCTCTAAACGCGACATTGCACTTCCTATAATCGTCGAACATTTCGAAGATTTATTTGATAAACACCGGCAACGCGCCGGTGTTTTTTTGTCTGTAAATCACACAAATCAATATTGAGCATAAATTATTCATTTCTCGGTCTTAAAACCATCAAACTTTCGCATATAGTATTTAGCTAGCTACATAAGGAACGCGATGCAGTTCGCGTGATGTTCCGTTCAGGAATCGAACAGGAAAGGTATAACTATGAAAACAAAACTCTCGTTATTGGCTTTAGCGCTTTGCTCAACGTCTGCGATGGCTGATTCTTGGCTTTATGCTGGTGGTCAAATTGGTCAATCAGGCATAGACAGTGAAAACGACACGACCTATGGCATTCATGTAGGGACGGGGATCTTGCCACTGATCGGCATTGAAGTAGGTTATTTTAATCACGGCCAAGTTGACTTGAATTTAGGCGGTAATCGAGGCGATGTGGATTTCTCGTCATTTTATCTAGCAGCTAAACCAAGTATCGATTTTGGTCCTCTGCACGTTTACGCGAAGGGTGGTATCAACGCATTTAACGTCGAATACAATGGTAACCTTAGCAACTTGGACAAAGACGATGGTGTCTCTTACATGTATGGTGTTGGCGCGGAATACTTCTTGTTAGACAACATTTCTGTCGGTGCCAGTTATCAAGCCTTTGGGGTGGATATTGATGGAGACAGTGATACAGTAAGCAGCATCACAGGTAACTTGACGTTCCACTTCTTATAGAAAGAAATTGAGCAATCAATAGATAATAAAAGAAGCGCGCCGTTCTTTTGGATAAAGTGACGGCGCGCTTTTTCATTAATCCTGAATTGGATTCGGTCTACATTGAATATTCGTGAGAGGGACAAATTTATCGTCCTTCTCGTAGTAAACCCCGCAATCTTCTCCGCGTAACTGTAGGGTATATTGAGCGGGCAACTCAGTTTCTGCTCCGTTTAATGGCATGTTGTGCTTTTCCATTAATTGCCCCGACACGATCAATAAGTATGAGTTTGTCTCAAAGGTATTCGATGCGATCTTCGTCGGTGCTTGTGTTCCTTGAATCGTGTTAATTGCACTTTGGATTTCGCTCACGGTATCTGCGGAGGTTTTAATACTTAACGCATTAACTGCATCACTGTTGCTTGATGTTGAACACCCCATCAGTACAAGGCTAAGTCCAGCTCCAGTGAGTAAGGTCATTGTTTTAGTTAATTGTGACATGAATCGCCTCTTGTCGAAGTGGGTCAATTTCTTGAGTCAGTGGAGTGCCACCTAGTCTCGGCATTGCTTGATATGAGCGAGCCATTGCAGGTGCTGGAGGACAAGTTCCCCCCGTTGTCATGTAGTTTAGCGCTGCGGACAGCATACCTTCGGATGGATCACCCAATGGCTTTGTTAAGTCATCTGCCACTACACAACCTTCCACTTTGTCATCTATACCAATGTTAGACGATACAAGATTTTTTGCCGTAGGGGTAAATCCATCTGCAAAATCACCAAAGCCTTTGTCATTCGAAGATTTAAATTGAATGGTGTAATACACGTTACCGCAGTTCTGCTGAGGTGAGAAGCCGTAAGGTTTACCTGTTGTCGTTGTGCCAATTTGAATAACGTCAACGTCGATACCACGCAAGCCGTTGATTAGCAGTTCGCTTGAAGACGCAGTGTTATCCGTCGTTAAGACATATACGCGCTCTGCACTAAGCGTCGGTAGAGGGTTGTTAGTGAGCGTTCCTGTTGCCCAGTTGATTTCTTTATCGACGAAATTGTAAACGTTATCTCGTACCTGGCCAGAGTTCATGATCTTGTCGTTATAGATTAACTCGCCAAACGTCGCGTTTGGATGAGAACCCGCCAGCATGTAACCGACTTGCGCTGATTGCCAAATCAAGCCACCGCCGTTGTAGCGCAAGTCCATGACGATTTCGTCCACATTTTGGGCTGAAAGCTGGTTGAATGCATTGATAAGCGGTTGCTGTGCCGTGACTTCAAATGCGTTGTATTGCATGTAGCCGACTTTTGTTCCGTTGTTGTCGATAACTTTTACATTACGTACAGGGCTTGTTGCCACATCAGAAGAGGTGAGTGTAATGATCTTCATACCGCCATTAACCGCTTCAAAGGTAAACGTGTAATTACGTCCTAACTCTGGGTTGAACAATGCTTGGTTAATGAGATCCACTTCTGCTTGGGAAGAGGTATTAACGACATCCACGCTGTTAATTTTTAATAGCTTGTCTCCACGCTCAACGCCATTGAGTGATGCTGGTGAACCATCTTCTGTGTAAGAAATAAGCACCTCTCGAGGCGCGTAACTATTAACGAATTTCCAGTTGAAACCGAAACCAGCAACAAGACCAGCTTGTTGAGATTTCATCACCTCGTCGTATGAACGTGTGAAATGAAAACGATCTTTCTTTTGGCCGCTTGCTGTGGTCGATGATGTGACGAGTGAATCAAAGTAGTTGACGACAGACGGATAATTGTTTGGATTATTGTCTGGGATTTCGTCATACCAAAGGTAGGTATCGTTACTAAATGCTCGAAGGAACATCTTTTCATACAGGGCTGAGCCTGCTTTATCTGGGTAATTTTTTCCGGTATACGGATCGGTGCCCGTTCTTGCTACGCTGCATTTATTGGCTAAGCTGGCTGCTGGCTGCTGGCTGCTGTCTGCGAGAAATCACCTGCAGACCAAGAAAGACCATTGCTCGTCGCGGAACTTGTGCTGTCACCTCCGCCGCCACCGCAACCTAGCAGTGCAATAGGGAGGGCGGTTAATAACGCTGCTTGTTTATACTTCAACATAACGTGTCCTTACATCTGTGATATATACCCGAGTCAATCTCGCTGAGCCAAGCATTTTGAGGTTACTAGGGTATATGGTTCTATTTGTTTTTATTAATCCTTATATAAGCTACTTGAATGTATAAATTTTGAGTCTGATTGTGCAACAAATATGCAATCAAGTGTGATTGGCATCATATAAAACGTCAGATATAGGGGTGTGCTAAATTAGCTTTAACTAAAAAGCTGTTTTTAAATAATAGCTTACAGTACCTACATTACTCTGAGCAGAAATAAACGAAGAATAAAACGGAGTAAGGAACACTTGGTATCCTTTGTTTCTGAATACCAAGTGGCGTGCTGAAGTTCAACAGTTAAGACATTCGATTGAGCTGTGTTTGGTATTTCTTTTTAAGTGCTTCATTACCTGCTGCGCCTTCAAGTTCAACCATTAAACGAAGGGAAGGTTTTTTGACCCCATACATTTGATTAAAGCGCATAAGGCGAATGCGTGCATCTGTGTAGTTGCCGCTTTCTATTTCTAACTTTGCTAACTGGAGAATGGATTTTGGACGGTGAGGGTCATGATCAATAGCGCGCGTGAAATAGTATTTTGCTCTTTCTGTATTGTCGGATTTGAGTGCGCAAAAGCCAGCATTCTCATAACTAGCAGGGATAAGGAAGTAATAAGGCTGTTCAATGGCGCGGTTGAACATTTTATCCGCTTTCTCAAAACTTCCTTGCTTGCATAAGAATGTGCCGTAGTTATTAAGTACGTTACCGTTTTTAGAATGTTGTCGCAGAGAACGTTTGTACATCTCTTCTGCTTTTTTGTCTTCACCAACCGTTTCGTAATAATGAGCCATAGAAAGCTGAGCACGGTAGTAGCTTGGAGCGTGGGTGAGGGCTTGTTGGAAGTTATCATGTGCTCGGATCATGTTGCCACCGTCTAGGTATCCCAAACCAAGTGCGATACGAGACTCAGCCATGGCGACCGGGTCGGCTTTTACAACTGGACTATTACCATCTTCATTCACGGTCACACAACCGAGCAGGCCAAACTGAGTCGCCAGTATAAGAGCGCTGAGTTTTATGATCTTCATTTGTCTTTCCCACATCCCTAATTCTTTCAGCATGATATGAATTACAGTGCAAAAGCCTAATGAGGAAAAAACACAATGCGATCAGGTTTGCAAACTCGTATGAAAAAGCCGCCAGTTGGCGGCTTGGTTCACAATCTCTACGAGTGAATTAATCGTCTTTGGTAAAGGCGGCTTCGCTGAAATGTTCCAGGTCGTAAGGCGTTTGTTGATAAACGCAGTAGTTTAGCCAGTTTGAGAAAAGCAGGTGACCATGGCTACGCCAACTTGCGACAGGGCCGTTATCCGGATTGTTGTTCGGGTAATAATTAACAGGAATAGCTGGCTCCATGCCTTCACCTAAATCACGAATGTACTCATTATGTAACGTATGAGAGTCGTATTCAGGATGACCAGTGACAAAGACGTTACGTTTGTCTTTGGTTGTTGCAAGGTAAACACCCGCAACATCAGACGTGGCGAGAATATCGAGATCGGTATGTTCTTCTAAGAACTCTCGTGAGAAATCTGCATAACGAGAATGTGGCGCCAAGAAAGTATCGTCAAAACCACGCAGAACTGGGTGGTAAGGGTTGTGAATTTTATGATGATAAACCCCAGATAATTTTTCTTTGCGGGTTTTTTTGGGTAAATCGTAAAGCAGTTTTAAACCTGCTTGTGCTGCCCAACACACATACAGTGTGGAGGTCACGTGGTCTTTTGCCCATTCCATGATAGTTTTTAAGTGGTCCCAATAAATGACATCTTCAAATTGGACCAAACCGAGTGGCGCCCCAGTAATGATCATGCCATCGAAATTTTTACCTTTTACCATTTCAAATTGACGGTAGAAGGTATCAAGATGCTCAGTTGGTGTGTTCTTACTTGGACGATTATCGATACGCAGTAGCTCGACATTTACTTGCAGAGGGCTGTTTGAAAGTAGGCGAAGAAACTGAGTTTCGGTCTCAATTTTTTTTGGCATTAAATTGAGGATAAGCACTCGCAATGGACGGATTTCCTGACTTGCCGCTCGACTCTCGCTCATCACAAAGATGTTCTCTGTCCTTAATACATCGCTAGCGGGTAACTGATCTGGAATTCTAATTGGCACGGCTTTCTCTCCCTAAGCTTCACTTTTTAGACGTCTATACATCTAAAGCTAACGCAATTGCTTACGGATGTCGATACGAAATGTGACTTTGCACAAGATTTCTTTTGCCCAATAAAACAAAATGCCCAGTGGTTAACTGGGCGTAATAGCTAAGCAAGTTGGTCATTACCTTCAATTAGATAATGATTACTGACCGAGCCTTCGGTACGAGCTTTAAGATGCGGAACATAATCTGGGTCATTCATAAAATTGAGCGCAGCCTGCCGAGATGGCCACTCGATAATGATTCGAAGGGCTGGTGAGTCTCCCGTTCCTTCCAACCGTTCATGAACATTAGTACGAGCAATGTAGTTGCCACCGTGTTTCTCAACTAAATCGTTTGAAACGCTTACATAAGCGGGTACCCAGTCTTGGCTGGTAGGGGTTACATCTAGTACAGAATAATAGGTCACGGTTTGCTCCTTATTTGTGCTCTGACCAATGAATTTTAGTGTAATGAGATAAAGCGATTGTGATAAGCAAGAAGGATTGCAAAACACTTTTTAGATTCTATTGATAATGGGAATCGGATGACGATAACGCTTAACGAAAGTGTATTGAATATCCGATTAAGTGAACGACCAATTGTGATTGCGGCAAGGTTTCTGATTACATCTTACTGCAACGTGTCGGCTAGCATTTGTAGGTTATTATGATATCAAGTTAGTATGATTCTTGAGCTGTGATACTAATAAATACCTTAATCAGCTAACCGATGCGTGCTTTAAGTGCGTTGTTTGGGTCATCATCGTCAGTGGAGGACATCATGTTCGGTATGTTTAAAAAGAAAGAGACGATTCAGAGTATTGCGCATCAGGTACCAACTCTCTTGCTGAAAGAGTTTGGCGATAAGGAAGCTTACTCGCCAGAAGAAATTGACCAAGCGTTAAATCAACTCGGTCATGAAAAGCATGCGGATGCTACGAGGTATCAATACGCTTATGGCATGTTTGCGAACTTAGTCAGTTATGAACGACTGGGTTTAACGGAAGAGCTTGGTAATTATGGTCATTTTCAGCGAGAAGTCGGCAAGATGCTGCTCAACACACCCGAGCCTATCGATATGCACATATACTTTGAACTTGCTCAGCAACCTGAGTTTAATACAAACCAAGTTGATGTCGGCAATGAAGCAAAGGTTGTCGAGAGCAGTGTGGGTGGTAGCCACTAGTGTCAGGGCCGAATTCTAACATCCATTTTCTTGCTGATTTCCCTCATGAAACTAGCATTATTGCTCAGTGGTATTTTGATGAATGGGCGTACACAGTTCCAGGTGTTACGCCTTCACAAGTTCAAGAAAAGGTTTTACTCAAAGCCAACAGTCGACGTGAATTTCCTTTGGCCTTTGTTCTTCATGATGAGTACAACAAGCTTGCTGCTGTGGCGGAGTTAAAAATTCGTGAAAATGTTCATTTTCCAGAGTATGAACATTGGTTAGGTGGCGTGTATGTAGAGTTCTCATCAAGAGGAAAAGGTTATGCAGCAGCGCTTGTCACTCACGCTCAAAACCATGTCCTTCAACTTGGTATCGCAAAGCTTTTCTTACAATGTGAAGCACATAACCAAGCCTTATATGTTAGGCATGGTTTTCGTCCTTTACACAAAGCGAATCATAACGGAGTCGAGACGACAATAATGGTTTGGGAATCTGCTGGGACCCTCCGCTAAGTGTCATCCGTCCACGCACCTCAATCACTCTATTTCTTCATCGTTAAGATTGAAATTAATAAGCGCTAGTGTGCATATGTTGACATCGGTCAAAATTATGCCACTTTTTACGATCTACATATGCAATGTGTCTAATACTCATTTCTAGTTGATTAACCAATTTTTGGAACTAGGATCATGGAGGATGCATGAATAAGTGTCTAGCAGCGGGGTTGGTCGTGAGCTTGTTTGGGTGCAGTTTGTCTGAAGAGGTACATATCGAAGGTCGAACCTTGTATTTTAACGGTGAAATCACTGCAGAAAAAGTCGCTCAAGTGATTGATCTTGCCAATGTTCAGCCAAATGGTGTTGTTGCATTAATGATTGACAGTGACTCCGGTGAGTATCGTCCGGCCATGGAGCTTGGACGTTGGTTGTATAACAATCAGATACGCCTTATCGTCAATGGTGTTTGTGCGTCGGCTTGTGCAAACTACGTTTTGACCGCTGCACCAAGTACACTTGTCATGAAGGGTTCCGAGATTTTGTGGTTTGGCGGAGCGATGAGCGATGAGTGGTTGCAAGACGGGTTTGATAAGCAAGAACTTGAGCAGTGGCACGAATCGCTCAGTCTATGGCGTCAACAAGAAGACGCATTTTTTGCTTTGGTCGATGTTAACCCTAAAATCACAATGTATGGCCATATAAACAAGCGTGAAAAGTTGCAAAAAGCCGGCTGTGATACTGACGATGCTGCGTGGACGTACCATATCGATGATATGCAAAAGTTGGGGCTGAACAACATTGTTTACGCGGACCCAGAATCTTTACTTGTTGCTCGTAGTGGCTCTAGCTGTGTCATCAATTTAGAAGATAATGACTTTTAGGTTTGATTATTACGTCCACGTAAATGTGATTTGTATCACTTTTTATAGCTAATCAAAGGATTTTGATTATAATGCGCCGCTCAGAGACTCGATATGTCATCGAGTTCAGGTTTTATTGAGCGTTGATTGCCTTATGTTCAAAATGCTTGTTTCTATGCCTCCATTGGTTGCTTTGTCTATCGCTATCGTATGTGAGGTGATTGCTACTTCTTCAATCCCTAAAACTGAACAGTTCACCAAAATGATGCCGAGCACCATTGTCATTATTGGTTACGGGATTGCTTTCTTCCTACTGTCTGTAACAGTGAAAAGCATGCCTGTTGGTATCGTATATGCGATTTGGAGTGGAGCAGGTATTGTTTTGGTTGCTGCTGTAGGTTATTTCCTTTACGGGCAAAAACTCGACCTAGCGGCGATCGTTGGGATCAGCTTTATTCTCACCGGTGTGATGATTGTTAACTTACTTTCTAAAACTGCCGGGCATTAAACGGCAGAATGAAACAGCAAAAAGCCGCAACACGTTATGTGCTGCGGCTTTTTTGTTACTTACTTCTGATTGATTGAGGCGGTTAATTCACATTAATTTGCCATTGCCTCAATGAGCTCTACTTGTCGACGGCGTTTACGATTTCGGTACATCACAGCAGCCAAGGCAGGTAAGCTGAATGCTATAAAGCCTAGGATAAGCGCGTAGGCTCCAGTCTTCTCACTGATGCCAGCAGGCACGTCGAAAGAAACAAAAATAGTTACCATGCAACTAATCAAACCTAAAGTGGCGACTAACATCATCCCTAATTTCCCACCAGGCACTCGGAATGGACGTTCAATGTCGGCGTGCTTACGACGAGAAACCAAAAAGCTGACGAAAATACAGATGTACATCACCATGTAAAGTTGTGTCATCAGAATATTCAGCAACCACATGCCTTGATTGACGTTTGGCACCAAGATGAACACCAGTGAAAGAACACTGACAATCGCACCTTGCAGCAGTAGCAGAGGAACGGGCGCTTGGTTTTTGTTTTCCTTAGATAACGCCATCGGCATGAAGTGATCTTTTGCCGCCACATGCAAACTTTTTGTCGGCGCGATGATCCAGTTGTTCAAGCTTGCTAGGCTACCGAAGACAATGGCGAGTGCGATAACTGGCAGCATGAAGGACAGGTTCAAGTCATCAAAGAAAGCCTTAAATGCCAGAATGACACCTTCACTCAAGCTTGAATGATCACTCGATACAACGGAAGAGATAGACAGTGAGCATGCTGTTAAGGACACCAAGATGAGAGCAGTAGAGAAAATCAATGCTTTTGGATAGGTCTTTTGCGGATTGTCGACTTCACTGGCGTATGATGTGGTGATCTCCAAGCCGGTTAATGACAATACCACGGCAGTAAAGCCAGCCCCAATGCCATCTTGTGAAAAATCGGGTAACCAATCTGATGCGTGACGCAGTGAAATATGCGACTCACTAGGGTTTGTGTAGGCCCAATAGCCTCCAAGACCGATGATCAGAAGAATAGGGAAGATAAGTCCTAAAGTACCGAAAACATTGGTGATGATTGATGATAAACGTAACCCAAAGATGTTCACCAAGGTTAGTGCCCAGAAAATAACGTTAATCATCACCAGCATAAAAATGTTGTTTTGTGCTAGTTCAGGGAAGAATGGATATGCCCCTGTGGCGACAATGAACGAAATCAGTGGCGGGTAATAAACAATATTTTCCGCATATTGATACCACACGGTAGCAAACCCGAAGTTTGGCCCAATGGTCTCCTTACCCCATAAATATACGCCACCTTGCTGCGGATAAGTGGTGCTCAATTCTGCGCATACTAAAGCAGTCGGGACGAAAAAGCACAACCCAGCCAACAAGAAGAAAGAAATTGCGTGACTACCAAATAAGGCGGCACCCGGAATGTTCCTTATGCTGTCGACGGACGTAACCGTAATCATGATGACAGAAAAGACACTGAGTTTGACGGCGGATTTGGCGATATTGCTCATTCGATACCTTTAGTGATTGAGCCACGCGTTTGGGTCGTAGAACCCGCGTGCTACAAGTAAGACGAGCGTATTGTAGGTCTGTGAGAATCAGCGGGTATATAGCCAAAAATGGTATGTATTTACTCAAAAATGAACCGAAATCTCAGTGGTTTATTCGTAATCAATATAATCGATTGCGTTGTTTAAAAAACGCAAAATTGAATCAAAAAATGCATATAAGTAAAGGTGTTTATAGCGATTTAATTATTACCAGAAACCTAGAAATTTGATGTAAATACACCATTGTTTGACTCTGCCCTTAGGGGAAGGTCTAGATTGAGTGCGACTCGAATGAAACAGAAGTAGGAGAATATGATGGGATGTTGCAATCAAGTACCGAAAGGCGGCACGGGAAAACTGTCCTATTTATTAGGGTTAATGGCTTTGTTGTTTGTGGTTATCTTGCTGTTAGCGGCGTTCTTCGGTTAGAAGCGAGCAAACACAAACACGCCCTAAAGCGAGTGTTGCGTTTGATTAGAATACCTAGAAGCGGGTATTGGCCAAACCAATTCCGAAGAAAATAAACAAACCGCCGCTGACGTAATTAAGCCATTTACTGGTTTTAGGAGAGGTCAGTGTCGCCTTTACTTTTGTCGCGAAGAAAATCACAAACAAGAACCAGCTTGCCACAATGCTTGCCTGTAACGCACCTAGCATCATGCTCTGCTCTAGAATATGTTCTGGTTTGACAAATTGCGGAAAGATAGACAAGTAAAAAAGGACGATTTTCGGGTTGAGTAAATTTGTCAGAAGGCCTTTAACGAAAGCTTGCTTCAAGGTGTGCTTTTCAATCTTACGGTCGAATTTCAATTTTTTGTCTGCGAGCTTAAAGCCATTTTTGAGGTTATTGATACCAAGCCAAATCAAATACGCTACGCCCATCCATTTTAGAATGTTGAATGCAAGTGCAGACTGAGAGAGCAGCAAGCTCAATCCTTTTGCGGAAACAAACGCATGGATTAAAAAACCAAGCGCAACACCGAGGATATTGGCGATCGCGAAACGGCGGCTTTGCGTGAGTGCAGTAAATAAAATCAGCAAAGCATTGGGACCGGGAATGACAGCAAGGAAGAAAACAATACCGCCAAAAGCGAGCAAGGTGTCGAGATTCATTATTATTCCAATTAAAGCAAAAGATTGGCATCACCTAAGATAGGCGAGACTGTACACTTGCGTGCAGGGAAAAACAAATGGCGCTTATTACGAAAGCCAGTGTTTTTCACAGATTTGAAGAACGATCGTGATTGTGTGCTGGCTGGCGTAAATTTATATGGTTTTATTTTTCCTCTTTCCTTCCTGTTCGGATGCAGCATAATAACCTAGGTCAAACCGCATAATTTTTCGAAGATTATCAAATAGGATTAGATAATATGTTGCTTGAAGATCTTCAAGTCGTGCTCAAAGTTGCAGAGTTTCGTAGCATCACAGGAGCCGCGACGGCGTTAGACATGAGAACGGCAACTGCCAGCGCGGCGGTGAAGAGAGTTGAAGCCTCCTTAGGGGCAGAATTATTTGTTCGAACTACACGTCATTTGCGGTTATCCAGTGCGGGTGAGCGTTACCTTCCTCAGTGTGAAAAAGCGCTAGAAATGTTAGAACATGCGAAACAGAATATGCGTGAAGATCTGGATATTATCGATGGAGAAGTTCGAATTGCGCTCTCTTCCTATTTAGGGCGAAACTTAGTTACACCTTGGCTCGATGACTTTATGGATAGCTATCCAAAGGTCACGTTGAGAAGCAACATCAGCGACAGTAACGTGGACTTTTACCGAGACTCGGTAGACATGGCGTTGCGCTATGGAGCACCAACAGACTCCAACATGTACGGCTTTAAAATTTGCAATGTGCCTAGGCTATTGTGCGCAACCCCTGAATACCTTGTAGAGCACGGCGCA
The DNA here is from genome assembly GCF_026241575.1 of Vibrio sp. Sgm 5. Classification (NCBI taxonomy): domain Bacteria; kingdom Pseudomonadati; phylum Pseudomonadota; class Gammaproteobacteria; order Vibrionales; family Vibrionaceae; genus Vibrio; species Vibrio sp. Sgm 5. The sequence continues at coordinate 16,365 of NZ_JAPHPY010000015.1, read as the reverse complement.
CCAAAGACTCCGCGAGACTTAATCGAACACAATGGTTTGCTGTACCAACTGCACGATACATTGCAGGACGTATGGGGATTTAATGATGGCCATAACGAGCACAAAATTAAACTCAAAGGTAATCGCGCTTCCAATGATGGCGATCTCGTTAGGCGTTGGTGTGTTTCTGGGAAGGGCTTAGCGATAAAGTCTTGTTTGGATATGTCGCAAGACTTGCTTACCGGAAATGTCGTCAATGTCATGAGTGCATATAAACCCACTCCGACAGAACTGTGGTTGATTTGTCCGAGCCGTCAATCAATTACGCCAACAGTGAGATTGCTACGCGATCTGTTCAGAGAAAAAACTAAAGTCATCCTTACAGATTTGGTTGAGAAGGGGATATTGGATGCTTCGGTATTAAAAGTCAGTTAGCCATATGCCGCACGTTGTAAGCATTATGTGCGGTGTTTTTGTTGCGATTCGAGCGAAATCACCTCTTTTTTGTCTAACTTGCTACGGACGATCGCAAGATCAGAAAGTTCTTATTGTGTCCTGTGTCGAACAACCATAAAATCCGCGCGCTTTAGTTTCTATAATAAGCACACTCAATGATAAAAGTTACTTTCATTTATCGTTGTTTTTAAGGATTTTATAGGCGAGTTTCGTCTGATGACACATTCATGAATAAGCAAAATACACCAAAATTCAAGGCAGAATTTCTGGCTCCTCGCTATTGGGGTACATTGATCATCATAGGGATCATGTATCTTCTTAGCCTTCTTCCCTTTCGTGTACAGCTATCGCTAGGAAGCGGAATTGGTCGTATTGCTATGCGACTGATGAAAAAGCGTCAAGTCACGATCAAACGTAATTTAGAGCTGTGTTTTCCCGACATGAGTGCTCAAGAGCGTGAAGCAATTTCAAAAGACAATATCGACAACGCGGGTATTGCGCTATTTGAAACCGCAATGGCTTGGTTTTGGTCTGATAAACGTGTCAACAAACACGTGACGATCAAGGGGATGGAACACATCGAAGCTCTAGAAAAACAGGGCAAAGGTGCTTTAATGCTTGCCGTTCATTCTATGAACCTAGAGTTAGGAGCAAGAGCGTTTGGCATTAAAAAATCAGGTATGGGCGTTTACCGTCCAAATAACAATCCCTGTTTTGACTATTTTCAATATCAAGGCCGTTCGCGTTCCAACCGAACGTTGATTGATCGCAAAAATGTGAAAGCTATGCTGAATGCGCTGAATACTGGCGAACGTGTTTGGTATGCGCCGGATCATGACTACGGGACGCGTCGTTCAACGTTTGCGCCTTTGTTTGCGGTTAAGCGTGCTTGTACCACAACGGGTACAAGTTTGTTGGTTGACGCAACAGACTGTGCCATTGTGCCATTTACTATGGTGCGAGGTGACAACGGGCACTACACGTTAACCATTAGTGCTCCGGTTGAAGGATTCCCGAAAAACGATCCAGACCAAGCTGCCGCCTTTGTAAACAAGATTGTAGAGAAATCTATTTTAGCGAGTCCAAGCCAATATATGTGGTTGCACAGACGCTTTAAAACCAGACCGAGCGGCGAGTGCTGTTTGTATAAGCCTCAGTTAGCTCCTGCAATGTAGTTCAGTAGCCCAGACGTTCGCTCTGGGCTTTCTTTTATCTGTCGATTCATTTCTGCTTGGTTGTTTGCCACAATAATGACACACGAGAGTGAAGGGAATTCGTTGTATCTTCTAGATCCTGATGGCCACAAATTAGAAATTCACAGTGGTGATTTGTACTCGCGATTAGAGAACATAAAGCATCAACCTTATGAAGGTTTAGAGTGGTTGTAGGAGCGTTTAGATGAGATTATTTTTCGCACTGACGTTTGATCAACGCAGTAAGTCACTGCTCAAGCAAATCCAAGATAGGCTTCAACAACAAGGGATAGCAGGGCGCTATACTTGCGAAGATAATTTTCATATCACGTTGGCTTTTATCGGTGAATCGACAGAAGAAGAAACGCAGCGTCTTATTGATATTTTTCATCAACTTCGCAGTCGTTGTGAGCAGATTACCGTCGATCATCTATGTTCATTTCGCCAAAGTGGCAGACAACTGGCGTGGTTGGGGATTAAAGATAATTTAGCGGTTACAACATTGCAAAACGAACTCATAGAGGCAATAGAACTGCATGGCTTTGTGACGGAGTCGCGTGACTATGTTCCTCACATCACACTTGCTCGCCATGTCGATCAACAAGCGTCACTTGATGCTGTCGAGATATCACCTTTACTACTTCCCATTTATTCTATCGCTCTAATGGAAAGCAAAACGGTTAATGGAAAACTCGTTTATCACGCGCTAGAAGAGGTGGTTTGCTAGTGCTTTCTATACCTCAGTTCAGCCAATAATCCATAATAGCTGAACTGATTTCTAAATGATTACCATTTTTTAGCTTGGCTTTTTCGACAGGTTTTCAGCCAGTTTCCCAGCGACAAGTTGGAACGCTTCTAGCTCTTCCTCAGACATATTTAACGTCATCTTTTGAAAGATCTCAGCATCGACGGCTTTGATCTTCGATAACACTTCATTGCCTTTCTCGGTGGTCAACAAACACTGGCTACGTTTATCTTCTGGATTCGGTCTCTTCTCAATAAAGCCTTCTTCAATCAATGTCTTAATTAAGCGTGTGACTTGCGCTTTGTCTCGGTTTAAGAAGTTCACCACATCCATTGCCGTACATGGTGACTGTTTGCTAATGATTTTTATCACCCGCACATGCATAGGAGCGATAGGGAGTTCTAGTTGTTCAATTTGTTCGTGCAATTGACGCTTTAAAACGTGCACAAGATGGAACAGATTATCCAGCGATTTTGGATTCGACATGTAACACTCCAAATAAAAGTGGTTGACATTATCAACTAAATAACTATAGTTGACATTATCAACTTAATTGAGAGTAACTTCAAGAGCGAGAATTGAATGACAGAATCCTTGACCATGTCGAACGAACTGACACAACCGGCGAAGGCGCCACTGATTCATAAAATTGCTGTTGTATTAGGGATGATGACACTCATGGGAGGGACACTGACAGGCGTAATGACTTACATGAACGTAGGCTATTCCGATTCTTTCTTCAGCGATTGGTTGCGCTCATTCTTAATGGCGATTGTTGTCCTTATGCCAACGGGTATGGTGATGATGACGTTAATGACCAAACTGGTTGGCAAACTATTTAGCCGCGCCAGTGAAAAGCAGAAAAACCTTGTGGTTGGTGTCTTTATGGCGCTGATTATGGAATCCGTTATGGCGTTTATCACCGCCGCTCACAACATAGGGTTTGAGGACGTATCCGTATTTGGATCTGCTTGGTTAAAAGGACTTTTCGCTGCGTTACCTGTAGCAATGGTGTTGATGACCATTACATCCATGACCATCAAACCAAAGATTGAACGCTTTCTAAAAAGCGAGTGAATATTGATTGGAGAAATGAGATGAGAAAAGATAACCACTACCGCATTACTATTGAAGAAGTAAACTTAGAAGAAGGCCGTGAAGCAAAAAGCTTGAGCTTTGAAGTCCAAGATCGCGAAGACATGTTGAATATCGTAGATAAGATCGGTCAGGGCAGCGGATTAGAACCTGCAGATGCGACACGCGTTGGTGTTGCACTTCGTCTGCTTGGTCCTGTGATGATGAAAGATCGCAAGCATCCGTTATTCGCTGATTTCATGCCACACTTCAGAAACTTCATGCAAAATATGAAGAGTACGGTGAAACGTAATCTAGCTTAATGATAAGCTTCTGAGCGCTTTGAGTAGACTCTAGCGCAAATAAATAGGCTGGTATTAAACCAGCCTTTTTTCGTGTGATGACTTGGCGAAAGTTATTTACCCAAGTATCGGCTTTTTAGATGTGCTTTGAAGTGCTTCGCATTTAACACTTCACCTGTTGCTTGCGTCACCAAATCATCGGTCGAGAACAGGCTACCTTTGCTCCAGATGTTGTCGGATAACCAAGTAAAGATTGGCGACAGATCGCCAGAGCGAATCGCGCCATCCACGTCCACGGTTTGCTGCATCGCTGCCATAAACTGCGCCGCGTACATCGCGCCAAGCGTGTATGATGGGAAGTAACCAAAGGCGCCATCTGTCCAGTGGATATCCTGCATACAACCGTTCTTAAAGTTGCCTTCTGTCGATAGACCCAAGTAAGCCTTCATCTTTTCATTCCACAGCTCTGGAACGTCAGTGTGCTTGATCACGCCGTTCATTAGGTCGCGTTCAATCTCGTAACGTAAGATAACGTGAGCAGGGTATGTCAGTTCATCAGCATCGACACGGATGAAACCTTTTTCTACGTGCGTGTAGATTTTCGACAAGTTGTCTTGAGCGAACTCAGGACCTTCAAAATGGTTAGAAGCCAGACGCGCAAGGTGCTCAACAAATGCTTGGCTACGACCTACCTGCATCTCGAAGAACAGAGATTGAGATTCGTGGATGCCCATTGAGCGAGCTTGGCCAGCCATTGTGCCTGCTAACGATTTTGGCAGACCTTGCTCATAACGCGCGTGACCTGTTTCATGTACGATGCCCATCAATGATTGTACGAATTCTTTTTCATCGTAACGGGTGGTAATACGGACGTCGGTAGGAACGCCACCACAGAACGGGTGAACACTTTCATCAAGGCGGCCATGTTCGAAGTCGAATTGCAGTAGCTTCATGACTTCCAGTCCCAGTGCTTTTTGTTTTTCAGCAGGGTAATGGCCGTTCGGAAGCAGGATGTTGTTGGCTTTTTGCTTTTCGATGGCTTCATCAATCATTGATGGTAACCAGGTTTTCACGTCCGCAAATAGCACGTCTAGAGAGGCTGACGTTGTACCTGGTTCGTACAGTTCTAACATCGCATCGTAAGGTGATGTACCAGTAGCTTCGGCGCGAATTTGTGCTTCTTCTTGCGACAGCTTAACCACTTCAGCCCAGTTCTTTTCGAAGCCAGCCCAGTCGTCATTGCCACGTTGGGTACGCCAAGCGTGCTCACATTTTGAGCCAGCTAGCGATTGTGCTTGAACCAAAGATTCAGGTAGCAGGTTCGCTTGCTGCCAATCGCGTTTCATTTCGCGAAGTACCGACTGGTCTTGTGCTGATAATGACTCTTCTTCTGCTTGAGCAAACAGATCACCTAGATGAGGTTGAGTCAAAAGAGAGTGAATATGAACCTCTAGTTCAGCCATCGCATTAGAGCGAGCTTCCGCACCGCCTGATGGCATTACGGCTGCCTGATCCCATCCTACGATTGCAGATAAATGGCCAAAGTTAGAGACTTTTTTTGAATGTTCGACGAGTTTTTGAAATGCGCTCATGTGACTACTCTTTGTTATGTTCTTTCCTTAAACGCCCCAAATGGGGTCCTTGAACGTGATGTTCGTATCTCTCGACACCGATGCAGAGATCAAGGTAATGTCGATAGAGAAGTGTGTCTAATTTACTATTTATTAACAAATAATGCAGGTCTATTGTGCACAAATTCAGGTACTTGTATAGATAACCGAGAGAAGGTTAACGATGTGAATTGTTGGCAATGATACGCAATGCATTTTAATGGACCTTGATATCGACACTCTGTGACTTTCAACGACTTAGATCACAAAAGTTGCTTGCGCATTAAACGGTTTGACGGTATTGATGTGTGATACTTAATCACTTATTAAAAAAATATGGATATTTTGAATTTTGAGGCATTCCTGATTGCCATCACGATTTTGACGCTGACACCCGGATTGGATACTGCTTTGGTGATCCGCAATACCACTCGAGCAGGGCTTAAAGACGGTTGCACGACAAGTTTGGGGATTTGTTTTGGTTTGTTTGTGCATGCGTTTTTCTCTGCGGTCGGTATTTCTGCCGTTTTGGCACAGTCGGCAGAGCTGTTTCAGATGGTTAAAATGGTGGGCGCTGCTTATCTAATATGGCTGGGGTTGAGCAGTTTACGTGCATTGATGAAATCGAATGAGGGAATCTCGGTTTCTGAGCAAGCACACCAAGATTACAGTGGTAAACGTTCTTTTCGTGAAGGTTTTCTTTCTAACGTGTTAAACCCGAAAACCGCCGTATTCTATCTTGCGTTTCTTCCTCAATTTGTAAATCCAGAAGGATCGCCATTACTACAATCTATGATCATGGCCTCTATTCACTTTATGATCGCGATGGTTTGGCAATGTGGTTTGGCAGGTGCACTCAATTCTGCGAAAAGTTTATTAAAAAATGCCAGCTTTATGAAATGGATGGAAGGAGCAACGGGTGCTGTATTAGTTGCCCTTGGGATTAAGCTACTTGTAGAAAAACCAGCATAATGCGCGTATTGATTCGACTGATTATTAGTTTTGTTGCTTTCCTATTTGCTGTCGGAGCGTTCGTGGCGTGGAAAACTATTCCCCAATTGCACTTTGTTGAGAAAGGAATGGAGTGGGATTGGCATTGGGAGTATTTCTTACCATTTTCCAATGGAATTCAAACCACACGCACACAAGACACAAAGCAGTTATTGCTTAGGCGAGTTTACTTGCAAGACGCGACCGCTGTTTTTGTAGGGACGACGTTAGACAACAAATTTGAAATCGATGTTGTGAATGAAGACGCTTGCGACCCTGAATCCAGCAAATGGGCGTCTGTTTCGGTTAATGGTCAACCGATGTCTCATGTGCCTATGCTGTGTGAAGCGTCGGGTGAAGGTTATATTTATCGATTTGTCGGTCCGAAGTTGAAATCTCTAGAATTTGGGATTGATGACCATTTCATTCGAGAAGACTTCCGCCTATGGCCGATTTCAGAGATAAAAGCCGACCAGTTCAAGCAACAGCATTCTACTTTTTTCAATAAACAGGGCGATAGTCAGGAACATCAATGGCTTCGTGATTAATTCATTTAGAGTTGACGTTTGATACTAAAAGAGACAAGTCATCCGCTTGTCTCTTTTTTTAGTTGTAGGTCAGTTTATGGGTTGAACCAACAAGTGAGCGGCGCGGAAGCCGAGTCGGTCTAAGACGCTTGAATCAAAATCTGTTACAACGCTGATATCACCAATTTGAAGGTGTTGAACGTGTGCGTTTTTATCCCAATTTAAAGGCGTATCTACGGCCAACTCACGACCTACATCTATCATTCCTATCTGCTGTGATTCGGCGTCAAAGAGCCCGGAAACATGAGAATAGTATGGCTGAAGTGTTGCGCCAGCCGCATATTGCATTAGGGGTAAGCCGTGATTGTGAATCGCCCAACTCCAGTCCCACCATTTCGTTTCTCCCAGAATGTAGCGATGATCCCATTGATAGCGGATGTTTTCTTTGAGCTCACTGGCGCGACCGAGCGTGAAAGTATGCGAGATTGTCGGTCTATCTTTTGGATGAGCATGCCAAGCATTACCACTGTAACGTAAGAACCCATCGAAATTGACTCGATAGCTGATGTCAGCTCGAAAACGAAACGGATAAGAGATTCTAGAATGTGAGAGCTCAATACGAATCGGGAGAATTGAGCGTGCAGGCACAGTGAGGTTTGCCTCTCTGGTTGCAGGAAGAGTACTGGTGCCAGAGGTTAAGTCGGAGAATGCCTGATTCCCTTTGACAATAAACCAAGGTGATGTGGTTCCAATGGTAGGCCATTGAAATGGGGAGCTGATATGAACAGATTGTGCAAAAGCGGAGTTATCGGTTTTAGACCAAGTTGCGGTTTGCTCTACATCAAACTGAATGTGGATTTGTTTGGCTTGAGCGAGAGTGTTGATCGCATAGGCTGTAATTGTGTGTGTTGAATCTTCCGTAGATTCAGTGATGTTGCCATGTGAAAAGTAATGAGGGTTGAGCTGGTAAGCAAAGTCGCTGGCGGTGATTTTAGTTTTTTCTGAGCATCGTTCACCGTTGCATGAGTCCGCGTTGTTTCCTTGTATTTCCCAGCCATCATGTACTTGATTGACAACCATGTCTTCGCCAACAAAATTGACCCCGTTACCACTTAACCATGCGTAGCCAAGCGTATGCGCCAAATAACTCACTGGTCGAATAAAAAGCTCTTGATTGGAGACGAGTTCATACTCAACTTCAGCCTTACTCCCTTCCGCAATAGATATACCAAGGTGCTTGGGCAGTTCTGTATTTGGGTGAATAGGGTAACACCAAGTTTTATGGCTCGATTGTTCTGGTTTGATCTGGCCATGGTAGCCTGAGCCCATGATCGCCCAGCCGCTTTCGAGGCCCACAATGTCCCAGGTTTGCATGCGCGATAGAATGGCTGTTTTATGCTCTTGTGCTTCTTGGTAGGTAAGCTGACGATAGTCGGATCTACATTGATGATTTTCCAATTCGTCGATAACAAGCTGATCTGAATAGATTTTGGCTTGAGCAAAAGTGGATAAGAAGGAAAGCGCAAGCGTAATCGATAGTGGCGTACTGACGTGCAGCATAAATACAGTGTCCTTTATTTTAATGATTGAGTTCTAGTTAGCTTTTAGGCTCGTATTGCCCGAAAGCGGGCGTACTCTTTCATATAAAACAAGTCAAAAAACACTGAAAATAGTTGAAAAATAATTCTGTTATTTATCAATCTCTTGAGGTGATGAAAGTATTATTCTTATGAGGTTTTGAGTGCTTTAAAAGAAAAGCTTAAAGGTGTGAGGTTAAGTTAGTGTTGAACAATCCGTTATGATTGCTCAACGTTAGTTTCATTTGCGTTTGGAGATTCGAATCACTAGTTCAACCACTTAATGACGTTGTCCCACAGTTTTGGGTCAACGCATTTGGCATCCACGAGTTGTTTGTCCATGAAAGGTTGCTGATAGACGTGGGATTCACTCATGATACCGAGCGTTTTAAACTGACGGAAAAAGCGTAATAGCCGCATCACACGATCGAGCCGCTCATCTTGATGGACACAACGATTGATGACAAAGCCAATCTTAATCTGGCGAGACTTAAAGACGTGTTTCTCGATCAGGGTATTGATGAACGGCAATGACGCATGCAAATCGATAGGCGATGGCTGCATGGGGATCACGATGTAGTCCACGTAACGCAAATAACGCACTAAGTCGCTTTCTGAAAAGTTTGCAGGGGAATCTATCACAACGTAATCAGTGTTGGTGCTGACTTTCAACGTCACTGCGATGTTAGACAGGCTGCGCAGAGAAGGGTTATAGCTTTGATTTGGTAGTGCCTCAATGCTATTCGCCCAACTGTTAATCGATTGTTGTTTGTCAAAATCGACCAGCTCTACCGTATGTCCATTATGGATGAGTTTGCTTGCCAAGCTGGCAGAAAAGGTTGATTTACCAACACCACCTTTTAAATTTAAGACGATGATTTTTTTAGCTTTTGAATAAGCAATACTGGTTTGGCGTGGTTTTACTTGCGACAGCAAACGGTTATCCCCAATTTGAAAAACTTAGGCATTATGTCTGAATGGTTAGTTAAATTGGTTGGCATTCTATAAATCGATACTCTGCCGATGCTTATTCTCGTGCTCGTTTGATTAAAAAAGCCCGCGATGGGGAGTCGCGGGCAAAGTGTTAGCGATCTTTATTGTTGTTTTTGTGTGTTATTCTGCCGCGTGGATCGTCATCTCGGCGCTGCTGAACCCAAGAGCACTTAGCTCATCAGAATCAAAGTTGCTCGTGACTTCAATATCTCCAACACGTTGGGTGTTATTTTGAGATACATCATTTGTTGAACGCGCTTGAAGGCCAAGCGGTGTTGCTTTACCGATTTCGATTGTTCCTGCGTATTGTGACTCTGCGTAAAAATCACCAGACACGTAAGAATAGAACGGACGTAAACTTGCTCCAGTTGCATACTGCATGCTACTCAGTCCGGCTTCACGAATGGCCCAACTCCAATCCCACCATTTCACTTCACCAGGGATGTAACGATGATCCCATTGGTAGCGGATATCCGCAGATTTGTCGCTGCCGCGTCCCATCGTAAAGGTATGGCTACGATAAGGGCGGTTGTCTGGATGAGAGTGCCATGCGTTACCACTCCAGCGTAAAAAGCCGTTAAAGTTTACGTCGTAGCTGATGTCTGCATTGAATCGGTAAGGGTAGGAGATAGTGGAACGATAAAGCTCGACACGCACAGGTAATTCGGAATTCGCGGGTACCATTGGGCGAGCTTGTAATGTGACTTGCTCGCTGGTGGATGCGCCATTGGAATTTGAGAAGCTTTGATTCGCTTCAAAAGTAATACTCAGTTTGGTATTACCAACCAGTGGCCACTTAAATTCATTTTCTGTTTTAACCTGTTGAGCGAACCCATAGCTATTGGTTTTCGACCAGTTAGTTGATTCATCTAATTTAAGGTCGACAACGATCTGCTGTGGCGTGTTGCTGTAGTTTCGAGCTGTTGCAGAAATCGTTTTCACCAATTCTCGTTCGGATTCAATGACCTCTCCATGCCAAAAGTCTTTGTCATTCAGTGTGTAAGTAAAGTTATTGACCGTGATTTTGGACTTCTCTCCACAGCGGTAGCCACTACAAGACCCATTGTTATTACCTTGGATGACCCAGCTATCACCAACGCGGTCGACTTTCATGTCTTCACCCACGAACTGACTGTTATTGCCACCAACCCATGCATAGCCGAGGTAATGAGCGAGGTAACTTAAGGGACGAACGAAGTTGCTACGGTCGGTCACTAAATCGTATTGAACGTCGATTTCACCGCCTTCAGGTACGGCGCGTGCCGCGTATTTGGGGATTTCAGATTGCGCTTCATCTGGGTAACAGAAGGTTTTGCCATTCGGTAAATCTTGTTTGATTCTTCCGCTGTAACCCGGGCCCATGATCACCCAATCCCCTTTAAGTCCGGTAATTTGCCATTGACCCATACGTGATAGCAAGGCACTTTTTTGCTCTTCTGCCTCATATCGGTCGAGTGGACGATAACCGCTGCGACATACGTCCTCACCCAGCTGGTCTAGTACGATTTGGTCGGGGTAGATCTTTGCATATGCACCACTTGCGAAGGTAGAAAGGATAGCGGCGGACAATAAGCTAATGTTGATGTTTCGCATGAACGTTCCCTTATGACTGTATTTTTATTTGTGTTATGAGCCGCGATTTAGCGGACAGGCTTACTGTTCCATGCTGATAAGATTGATAGTACTGAAAATAGTTGAAATATTATTACCCTTACAATCAGTTGGTTATGTTGTTTCATTTGTCATTTCTCAGTCGATGACATCGATTGCGTTTATATTTTTATGAAATGGAAAATGGATTGCTCCAACCATTTTGAAATTAGAATAATTACTCATGATTAAGTGAAATAAACGAAAGGACAACTAAATTTTGATTTATACGTTTTTAACGTAATTGAGTTTATGATTTATATCAGATAAGACTAATTAAAGCGTTGGGGTTAAATAATGAAATCAGTAGAAAGTTCAATTAGAGTATTAGTAAATGGTAATTTCAGAAAAACTGTATTAGGAAAAATGAATTTAAAAGGCCAATAGTTGAGTGCTTTGTATCGAAATATTATCAATGAAGCGTACTTATTAAATTATCTATTACCGCTTAGCGAGAAGCTTTGTTCGTCCAGTCTGTTTATCTCTAATAAGAGAGAACACCTCATTTTGTAATAGAACTTCTATATCAAAATAGATAGGGTCATCGTTTAATACTAGATAGGGTGAAAGAAATGAATCGTTCAAAGCAGGGCGGATTTCTTGTACGGAGAGTAGATTCATTTTACCAGAGATAGAAAGACTCGAATCGGAATAGGGTCTTGATTTGCCTTTAAAGCTAAGAATGATTGGGTTCGACATCGATTCATCTTGCAGCGATACAATATGAGTGATGACACGATGGTTTAGCCGCGTTAAGCCATCAATCCGCACGGTATGCTCATGAAGGAGAATATCAACCACGCAATGGTGATAGCGTCTATCTTCCATATCGTGATTGCAAGGTAGACTCCAAGCGCCAAGAAAGACCAAACATGAAAGGGCAATAGCGATAAACGGTTTCATCGGTTTTCCTCTGCAATGAATTGAGCGATTGTCTCTGAAGCTTGCTCAAACTGCGTTTGGGTATAGAACACATTGATCGATTTTTGTGTTTGTTTGTTTAACCAAGACATCTCAGAGAACTGGTCATTTTCTTCAATGTAAACGACACAAACGCACTGATGTTTCGTCAGCAATTTTCCAAGGCGAACCGATAACTGCGTATTAGGATCGGTGTAGACCTCGAGCATCCCGACAGAATGCTCCTTCAGCGCGTTGTTACGCTGTGGATGATTGTACTTACTGTGAAACTTACTCGCCCCAACCAAGCTCGCAGCAAACAAAATGCCAAGAGACAAGATGTAACACGCTAGGCTTTTGTAGTTCGATTCATGTTTGATAGTGGGAGTGAACGTTGGCGTGTCTTCCCGTATAGCTTCAGTTGTTTTAACGGAGGGAGTGACTGCGATTAAGCATTCGTTGAGCAGTACACCTTTGACTAATCGATACCCAATTTTCGGGACAGTAACAATTGGTGATTCTCTCACTCCCACTTTAACAAAGCCTTGTCTGAGAACACTGATACTTTTTGCTAATGACGTTTCACCGATATATTCGTTTCCCCATGCATATTGTACGATATCCTGTTTCTTAACGACTTCGGGGGATTGGTCGAGCAATAACGTGAGAATCTGTGACTCGCGATACCCAATTTTTATCGTAATATCACCATTAGAAAGCGTGTTTTTTATAGGGTTATATAAGATCATACGATTATTTTTGTTTTTATTATAAAGCGAAAGAGACGAGTAGAAAGGAACCACTCATCTCTGTTATATGAATAAAGATTAAAATTAGGTCACTTTTATTTTTATGATTTTAATAGTTAGCTACCTATTGATAGAAGAAACCATAATCATAGTAAAACATCAACTTTGTACCATGTTAATCTTTCATTTAGTGATATAGCTTCAATGAAAGAGCCAAAATAATCACACAGCAATAATATGGTTTAGGAGTTACTAAATAACATTGATGATGACATTTAATTTAATATTGTCACACATGTCATTATAAGTTTAATTATTTGATAACTTGGTGGGAATTATTAGCCGAGTGGAAAATAAAAAGTGAAGAGTTAAATAGAATGAAAAGAATAACGAGGAAGGGGTATATAAAAAAGCCCGCTGAGTCAGCGGGCTTAAAGTTTCTAACTCGTTTTAGGCTTTTACAGCATCAAAATCGTCCGATTGAGATGACGGCTTGAAGAACAGTTTTGTTTCTTCCAACACCACATGGCGCAGAGCAATCAAACCAATCAGGTTAGGAATTGCCATCAGGCCGTTTACGATATCAGCCAGTAGCCAAATCATATCAAGGTGAAGGAACGCACCAGATGCCACCAAACCAACGAAAATCAGTTTGTATGGAAGCACAGCTTTGGTACCGAATAGGAACACAACGCAACGCTCACCGTAGTAGTTCCAACCAAGAATGGTGGTAAATGCGAAGAACATAAGACCGATAGACACCAGCATTGGGCCTAATGTTTCGGCGTTCAAACCAACGGCAAATGCGTGTGTTGTCATCGCTGCACCTGCAAGGTCACTTTGCCATGCACCCGTAAGGATCAAAGCAAGACCTGTCATGGTACAAATGATGATGGTATCGAAGAAGGTACCCGTCATTGAAATCAGACCTTGTTTAACACAAGAATCCGTTTTCGCTGCTGCGGCTGCCATTGGCGCACTACCCAAACCTGATTCGTTTGAGAATACACCACGTGCGATACCAGATTGGATTGCCAGCATAATGCTTGCACCTAAGAAACCACCCGTTGCTGCGGTTGAAGTGAATGCAGACACCAAAACTAACTCAACTGCGTTTAGCAATTGGTCCGCGTTCATGATGATCACACTCAAACACGCTAGCACATAAAATAGCGCCATTGCAGGAACCACTTTACCTGCTACGCTCGCAATCGACTTGATACCACCTAATGTAACGAAAGCCACCAGTAGTGTCAGGATGAAAGCTGACAGCCCGCGGTCTACACCGAGAGAAATCTCACTTGCATCAAGAATGGCATTCACTTGTGGGAAGGTACCGATACCAAAACAGGCAACGCCCAATGCAAATACCGCGAACATGATAGCTAGCGCTTTCGAGCCAACACCATATTGCAGGTAGTACATAGGACCACCAATCATTTGGCCTTTGTCGTCAACTCGACGGTATTTCACGGCAAGAAGACACTCAGCGTATTTGGTAGCCATTCCGAATAAAGCGGCAAGCCACATCCAGAATAGGGCACCAGGACCGCCGAGTTTGATTGCGGTTGCAACACCAACGATGTTACCTGTACCGATTGTTGCAGATAGCGCAGTACATAACGCTGCAAAGCTAGAAACGTCACCCTGTTTATCAGATGACTTATCTTTACTAAATACCATCGCTAACGCAGTTGGTAGGTGCTTAAATTGGATCAAGCCTAAGCTAAAAGTGAAGTAAACACCGGTACCCACGAGCAATAGTAGCAGTGGTGGACCCCAGACAAAGTTATCAATGGTTTGAAGTAAAGATTGTAGGTCGTTCATGATTTCCCCTTAATAAAACAACTAATAAGGAGAAGAGGGAAAGGACGAGATCAAGGATCTCTAATAGAGCCAAGCTATTTAAAGTAGGCGGGAACGCCAAATAGTCAGGTTGTTACTTTCCACTCCTCTGTCCTTTTGCCTGAGAGTTTCACCCTACACAAATGTGTAAGACTTGCTCCTTCGGCGACCGATTTAACGGTTCTCTCCAGAGGTTCCTCCAACTACAGTCCCCGCTACCTAAGTAGCACCTGAAATAGTTAATTCTTCGGCGAGTTACGCTAACTAAATGTTAATGTTTAGTTAATAACCACTCTCCTGCAGTCTTCATCGGAACATTTACTCAATAAAATGAGTAAAGGTTAGTTAATGATGCTGGTCATCATTAACGTGTGAACTCTATCATGTTTTTTTACCATTTCAACACCCAATTGCAGATTTATTTTCAACACATTATGCGGGTTGGAATAGCATCAAAGTCATAGTCGGACGATTCTTGAACGAAATGGTTTCCTAGCGAGGGTATTTAAGTGGTCAATGGCCGGCCAAGCCCCTATCAGTTTGTTCAATGTGGTATTGGTGAGGTGATGATAAGTTGTTCAAGATAGGAGATTAATTTGATCAAAACGGGAGCAATTACTTTAAAATCTACGCTATGTTGACCGTATGCCTCGTAGAAATAGGTTACAATGAATTTTTGCGAGACTGTCTATGGAATCAGATAGGTTCTCATTATTGGACAAGGAGGCAGTATGACCAGATTATTAGCCATTGCGGTATTGGTCGCGTTAGCATTCGTGTTATTTCGTTACCGTACCAATGAAAAAGTCCAAAAAGCGACCGTCATTACATTGATCGGTGCATTCTTAATTTATACCGCATCAATCATGATAGCGGAACTCACTCGCTAGCGAATCAAGAAGAGTCCTCGGAGTAAGATACAGTGACTTCTCAAAACAACATTGAAGATCAAGACGAAGTAGTCGTCATTGAGGAGCGCGATAAGCGTACTCATTTTTACATCGGTATTGCCGCTGTGCTAGGCCTCGCTTTTGGTGGTTTAGCCGGTTCTGTTCTAACGGCAAATAAATGGGAATCGACTTATCAAGTATTAGAAGCGAAATACCAAGCACTTGTGAATGACAAGTCTGACTTGGTGTCTCAAGTAAAAACACGTGAAGCAGGTTTAGATAAAGAAATCGACGCTAAAGTCGCTACTCTGCTAGCTGAGAAAGAAGAAACACACAAGGCTGAACTAAATGCGCTGCAAGAACAACTGACAGAAGTTGAAAAAGTGAACCTGTCTCTTGAAGCACAAGTGAAGCAGCAGATGGATAAGCTAAGCTCGACCAAAACGGAGAATGATAAGCTGAACCGTCAGGCTGACATGCAAGCTACGATGTTCGAGCGTTCGCGCGAAGTATTCAAAAAAGAAATGCAGATTTCACAAGATCTGGATGCCCTTGAGAAAGAGCGTAAATCGTTACTCCCTAAGATTGAAACGCTCAAGAAAGAGTGTGATGTTTTCTTAGAAGGTAAGTCGTGGGATGTAAAATCTGATGCTTGTGATAAGCACGACGAAGCAAATTCTCGCTTAAGCCAAATTGACCAGCTGATCGAGGTCCATAAAATGGATCTGAAACAAATTAAAGAGATTACCGAAGATATGGGGTTGTAAGACCGTATCGAGAATCTTGAAATTAAAAAAGGAGCTCAATGAGCTAATGCCGATCAGTTAAGAAATTAATAGACTGATCAATTGAACGATCCCACCAGTGTGTAAAAATCCGATAGAC